>CAYJAM010000092.1:0-8320 GCA_964367725.1 uncultured Sphingobacterium sp.
CCTGAATGATGCCAACATGGTTGATAAGGCAATTGAAGGATCGGATATCGTATATCTTGTTGTAGGATTCGATTACAATTTAAAAACCTGGCAGAACAACTGGCCGAAGCTGATGAAAGCAACCATTGAATCCTGCATCAGGCATCAGGCTAAACTGGTATTCTTTGACAATGTGTATATGTATGATAAATCTGCTATACCCCATATGACAGAAGATTCTCCAATAAATCCATCGAGTAAAAAAGGGCTGGTCAGAAAAGAAATTGCAGAAATGCTTTTGAAAGCTATTGCAGAAAAAAAGATAGACGCTTTGATTGCCAGAGCACCTGATTTTTATGGACCCGGCAATCAAAATAGTTATCTGATCCAGGTGGTTTACAATAACCTGATTAAAGGAAAGAATGCTAATTGGTTTATTAACGCAAATAAAAAGCATTCCTTCATCTACACTCCTGATGCTGCTAAAGCATGCGCACTTTTGGGGAATAGCCCTGATTCATACAATCAGGTTTGGCATTTACCAACAGATGATCATACACTTAGCGGTCAGGAATGGCTTGATCTTTTTAACCGAGAAATGAATACCGCTAAAAAAATCAGCGTTCTACCAATGTTCCTTATCAGGATCCTGGGTATTTTTATGCCATTCATGAGGGAAATGCCCGAAATGATGTATCAATACGATCAGGATTATTTATTTGATAGTACTAAATTTCAAAAGCGGTTTAATTTTACGCCTACCTCCTATCAAGCCGGCGTGAAACAAATTGTAAATGCTTAAAAAGACTCAATCCTGCATTGCCATTTATATTCACATAAAATCTTAGTCGCTTTTTTTATCTTTGGCGCACAAATACTAAAATTATGAGCGATAATCATCCTTGTCCGAAATGTAAATCTGAATTCACCTACCAGGATCAAGACCTGATGATTTGTTCACAATGCTTTCATGAATGGGACCCAACTGAAGAGTCAAATGAAGCAGATACAGCGCTTAAAGTACTGGATTCTAATGGAAATGAGCTAATAGATGGCGATTCTGTTATCATCATCAAAGATCTTCCGGTTAAAGGAGCACCTAAACCGATCAAGGCCGGCACGAAAGTGAAAAACATTCACCTCAGCGATGGTGATCATAATATATCCTGCAAAATTGATGGCTTTGGTTCAATGGCTTTAAAATCAGAATTTGTGAAGAAGGCATAAAAAATTATTCCTGCATGAAGCAAATCTTTAGGCCAGGGAATTTAGTTTTAATCGGCTTTATTGCACTGAAATTTTTCCTGCAATATTTCCTGATCAGCCCTGAATATGAATTGCACAGAGATGAATTTCTGCATCTAGATCAGGCACATCACCCTGCCTGGGGTTATAGTTCTGTCCCTCCATTTACTTCGCTGATTTCATCTCTTATTTTTCTGTTAGGAGGCGGTGTATTCTGGGTAAAATTCTTTCCGGCACTTTTCGGTGCTTTAACGCTGTTCGTGGTTTGGAAATGTATTGAACAACTCAAGGGTAATCTATTTGCATTATGCCTCGGAGCAACGGGAGTATTAATATCGGCCTTATTAAGGTTGAATATGCTGTACCAGCCCAATTCATTTGATGTTTTATGCTGGACTAGTTTGTATTTCATGATTATCAGCTATGTCAATACTGAAAACCGGAAATGGCTGTATTATTCAGCAATAATCTTTGCACTTGGCTTTTTAAACAAATACAATATTATTTTCTTATTAGCAGGATTATTTCCTGCGATTTTACTTAGTAAAGAGCGAAAATTGCTTTTGAAACGGGATTTCTATTATTCTGTTTTGCTGGGCTTGGTCCTGATCTTTCCAAACCTTTTATGGCAATACGAAAATAATTTTCCTGTTTTTGCTCACATGAAAGAATTAGCCGAAACCCAATTGGTTAATGTAAACAGATTGGATTTCTTAAAGGATCAAATGCTATTCTTCACAGGGTCAATTTTTACAATTGCTGCGGGTCTGATTGCCTTACTCCTTTTTCAGCCCTTTCAAAAATTCAGATTCATGTTTTGGTCGATGCTCTTTACACTATCAATATTTATAGTGCTTAAGGCTAAAGCTTATTATGCTATTGGACTTTATCCAATTTATATCGCATTTGGGGCTGTATATCTTGGTCATTTACTCAATACAAATCGCTTGAAATACCTTCAGGCCATTGCACTGGCGCTTCCAATATTATTCTTTTACCCGCTTTATAAACTCGCATTCCCCAATAAAAGTCCTGAATTTATTGTTCAAAATCCAAAGCGCTATCAGGAAACAGGGCAACTTCGATGGGAAGACGGAAAAATCCATTCCTTACCCCAAGACTATGCAGATATGCTGGGATGGAAAGAATTAGCCCGAAAAACAGATAGCCTCTACTCATTAGTCCCTAATCCTGAGCATACCCTGGTTTTATGCGATAATTATGGGCAGGCCGGCGCCATAAATTATTATTCTAAAAAGGGAATCAGGGCAGTTTCATTTAATGCAGATTATATAAACTGGTTTGACCTCGAAAGGCCGTACTATCATTTCATCAGAATTAAAGAGTACGAGGAGATTGAAAATGAAATTGAAGAAACCAGTCCTTATTTCAATTCTTCAATTTTAGCAGATTCAATCACAAACCAATATGCAAGGGAATACAGAACCAGGATTTATGTTTTTACCGGAGCTAAAGTTGATATCAATAAGCTTATCCATCAGGAAATTGCAGCAATAAAAAAACGCTGACTCTGGCAAATATTGCGGCATCTGAAACAATAAAAGTCATCTGAACCTCTCGATTTTTCAATAAGAAATTTCAACTCATTTTCGTGACATCAGCTTTCTCAAAATCATGGTATTTACCAAGATGTGGTTTTATGTGATTCCAGATTTTTGTCCTGTACTAAAATCATAAAAAGATGAAAAAAGAAATTACAATACGCACATCCAACATCCTCTTTGTAGGAATTTCAATCATCGGCCTGGCTTCTGTTAGCCTTTTATCACTATTCGATCCTTAGGCAACTATGGATCTGGTGAGGGTTAAACTCGACAATACCGATGCAATAAGCTCTATAAGAGGAATTTATGGAGGGGTAGGCATGTCCATTATTTCAGGGCTTACTTATCTGCTAATCACTAAAATCATTCTGGCCATAAGATTTCTGACCCTTTTCTGGTTCTCCTATGCATTTTCCAGATTAATCACAATACTGGTGGATGGACCTCTTGGAGATTTTGGAAACCAATGGTTAACAATAGAAACTGCCTTTTTTGTATTCGGAGCAGTATTATTATTTGTCAATCAGATGAATAAAGACTGAGCAGAATTATAATACTTACACCTTCGGACTAAAAAACCAATGTTTTCACAAATTACAATCTTCTGATTTTCAAATACTTTTAATTAAATTTAATTTATAATTTAATTAAAGGGTAACATTTGAAAATCAGATATGAATCCAATTCTTAAAAATATAATTGCTGTGATAGCAGGTTTTTTATGTGGAAGCCTGGTGAACGGCGGAATTATCATGGTCAGTGGGTCACTTATCCCGCCCCCTGATGGCGCAGATGTGACAACTATGGAAGGTTTGAAAGCAAGTATGCATTTATTCGAACCCAGACATTTTCTGATGCCATTTCTGGCCCATGCCCTTGGGACCCTTGTGGGTGCATTTCTGGCTGCAAAACTTGCTGCTAATCATCAATTGAAATTTGCATTGGTTATAGGCATTCTTTTTCTGGCTGGAGGCATCACGAATGTGATCCTGTTGCCTTCACCACTCTGGTTTAGTGTTCTCGACCTAGTTGCTGCTTACCTACCTATGGCTTATTTGGCAGGTAAGACAGCAATAAAAAAGCCTGGAAAATAATCAGGTACTGAGGATTGGAAAATAAATGGGGTAATTATTTATGTTAGCTCAAAATACTTATAGCCGGGGTTTGACTAAAATTTACTATAACTGATAGGCCCTCTTAAGCAGCAAACATAATCGAGCCTTTTTCTTATATTCAACAAACCGCTTTGAGTTTATGAAAAAGTCAAATATTCTCCTGATCCTTAGTTTTCTGTTTGCAGATACAACCTTTGCTCAGTCTCCTGAGCTCTTAAGCATTCGAAAATACACGCAAAAGAATGCCGGTAAATTAATCACTGAATATTCTTCATTTCTTTCCTTGCCTAATCTGGCTGCCGATCCGGTCAATTTAAAAAAAAATGCAAATTTTATCATGGAAATGATGAATCAACGCGGGATCAAAAATGTGCAGCTCCTTGAGGCAAGTAAAGATGGCGTCCCACCTGCAGTTTATGGTGAAGTAATCGTTCCAGGTGCTACACAAACGCTTATTTTTTATGCACACTATGACGGTCAGCCTGTCAATCCCGCCCAATGGGCTAAAGGTCTTGAGCCATTCAAACCAGTTCTATTTTCAAAAGCTATCCAACAAGGTGGCATCCCTATCCCCTTTCCTTCAGATGGAAAATATGAACGGGAATGGAGAATTTATTCCCGCAGCGCTTCGGATGATAAAGCAGGAGTTGCTGCCATACTGAATGCTTATGATGCGATTGTGAAAAGCGGATTGAAACCCGGATCAAATCTTAAATTTTTCTTTGAGGGTGAAGAGGAGGCTGGCTCTACTCATTTGAATGAGATACTGGAAAATCACAAATTTTTACTCAAATCAGATCTTTGGGTCATTTGTGACGGCCCTGTACACCAATCAGGGAAGAAGCAGGTTGTCTTCGGTGTTCGGGGAGATACGCATCTTGATCTTACGGTCTATGCATCAAAGAGGCCATTACACAGTGGTCAATACGGAAACTGGGCCCCCAACCCTGCCATGATGCTTGCCCGCCTATTGGCAAGCATGAAGGATGATAATGGAAAAGTAAGCATCAAGGGTTTTTACGATGATGTTACAGCCTTAAGTCCCGCAGAAAAAAAAGCACTTGGGGCAGTACCTTCAGTGGACGAGCAGATGAAAAATGAACTTGGAATCAGTGCGGTTGAAATGCCCGGCACGAACCTAAGTGAGGCAATCAATCTGCCTTCTCTTAATATTAACGGAATCCAAAGCGGCAATGTGGGCAAGATGGCCACAAACCAGATTCCGACTACAGCCACCGCAGTAATTGACCTCAGACTGGTTCTGGGTAATGACTGGAGAAAACAGCAGCAAAAAGTGGTAGATCATATTAAAGCTCAGGGTTATTATATCACTCAAAATGATCCGACAGATGAAGAAAGAAAGAATCATGGAAAGATCATCAAAATCATATCTGATGATGGATACAATGCTCAGCGGACCACCATGGATCTTCCAATTGTTCAAAAGCTGATAGCAGCTCTTAAAACTACTACAAGTGACCAGTTAGTGCTGCAACCTACTATGGGTGGAAGCCTTCCGCTTTTTTTATTTGAAAAACATCTGAATGCGAAAACAATCACCGTACCGGTTGTAAACCATGACAATAACCAGCATGCTGAAAATGAGAATATTCGGATTGGCAATTTCTTTGATGGAATTGAAACTATGGGATCGCTGATGATAATGAAATAAAAAACAATTCACCTCTTTACTGCAGTTAAAAACCATTGGTTCAAATCGGAAAATTTGCAGCAAATTTTGTAACACTGAAAACTCAATAAGCATTAGGGAAACAAAATTATCTGCTAGAAAAATATCCGGGTAAAGAAGGCTCGATTTATGCTTCAATCCTCGAAATCATGCAGGACGAACATTTTCCTTTTGCTTGGGTTGAAGCTGCATAGATAGAATAAACAGACTTGCACGAATTATTAAAACGATTAACAGGCTGGCAATAGAAAAAAAAGGATAAATGAAAAACCGGAGCTGGCCTAAGCAAAAATTAAACCTGTAGGCAAATAAAGATTTGGGTTAAATTTTACAAGAACACCTTGTTCTTTGTTTGAAAATGTTATCAGCATTTTAGCTAATCGAGTATGTATCCAATATAGAAGATAAAATTCCGAGGAACAGAAAATATTAATGAAATAGGAATCTCCCGGGATCTAAAATTCACCCATTTGTTTTCTATTTTATTATGTTGTCTATTATTATATATTTGAGATAAGACAATTTATATTCTATTCGAAAAGGCACTTCAAGAATATCCTAATCCATCGATCTGCGATAAATTATGTTAAAGAAAATCTTTTGTATCCTTAGCCTCAGCATTTGCCTGTACAATTTTGCGAAAGCTCAATCAGATACGGAATATGATATTGTATTTACGGGTGGCAGGGTAATTGACCCGGAAACAAAACTTGATGCCATAAGAAATGTAGGAATTATCCAAAATCGCATTTCAGAAATCTCTGATAAACCCCTGAAAGGAAAAGAGATTATCAACGTAAGCGGTTTAGTAATCGCTCCAGGTTTTATTGACCTTCATGTTCATGGCAGGACGAATAAGGAACAGGAATACCAATTACATGATGGTGTGACTACCGCTCTGGAACTGGAATGGGGTATTGAAAATTTAAAAGAGTGGTATGAAACAAGAAAATCCAAAGCGCTGATCAATTACGGCGCAAGCGTTAATTGGCCTTTTGAGCGGTTCAAATCAATGGATAAATATCAAGGAAACTTAAAAAAATCTATCCAAACTACCCTAAGTGGTGAATCGAGCCTCGAAACACTTTTTGGGATAATTGGGCCTTCTTATACCGAGAACCTTAGTCCTGAGGAATTGAATAAAACCATCAGCAATATCAAAAAATCACTGGATGATGGAGGGATAGGTATCGGTGTACCTGTAGGGTACCTTCCCAAAACTAAATCGGATGAACTATTCAAGATATTTCAACTTGCAGCAGAATTGAAATCAATTGTTTTTAGCCATGTCCGTGAACCCAGTATTTTATCCATACAGGAAGTAATGGCCAATGCAACACTTAATGGTACCTCTCTTCACATTGTTCATATCAACAGTATGGCTTTAGGGCAGATTCAGTTGGCTTTAGACATGGTTAAATCGGCAAATGAGCGTGGATTTGACATCAGTACCGAGCTATATTCCTATACTGCTGCATCTACTTTAATACAAAGTGCATTTTTAAATGAAGGATGGCAGGAAAGACTGGGTATTTCCTACGGCGATCTTCAGTGGGTAGAGACAGGTGAACGACTGACCCGGGAAAGCTTTGAAAACTACCGCAAAACCGGTGGTATTGTAATCCTACATATGATGAAACCTGAATGGATTAAAACAGGAATTGCCTATCCCGGTACTATGATAGCTTCAGATGGTATGCCTTATTCAAATCTGGCACATCCGCGTACAGCCGGAACTTTTTCAAGAGTTCTTGGCAAATATGTTCGGGAAGAAAAAGTACTAAGCCTGAATGAAGCGATTAAAAAAATGACATTGATGCCTGCAAAAAGATTAGAGGGCATTTCACCGATGATGCGCTTTAAAGGCAGGATTCAAGTGGGTGCTGACGCCGATATTACAATCTTCAATCCTAATACTATTGCAGATCAGGCAAGTTTTGAGAATGGTTTGAAGTTTTCGGCAGGAATTCAATATGTTCTGGTAAATGGAACTTTTGTTTTGAAAAATGGCAAAACGCAGAATGGTATTTTCCCCGGGCAGGCAATTTTTGGAAAGAACAAAAAATAATTCTAAATACAAGAACCTATCGGTCCCGGAAAGCCGGCAAATGACTGATTAAAAGATAAAAAACATGAAAAAGATTTTCTATTTAGGGATCATATTGCTGATCTTTTTTGAGATCGCAAATGTGTATTTCATCATGCCAATGCCCGGCAGTCAGAAAATGGAAAGTCTCGATATGGCCTATTTCCTTTATTCCTGGCGCTGGTTGTTTCGTATACTTTTTCTTCTAATGATTGTTTCAGGAATAAAACATGCTTTTTCTGCATCGAAATGGCTGGTTTCAGGTGCAATAATATTGGTTTCTGGTATTGCATTTGCCTGCAACTTTATAATGGCTGCTGATAGTATGTTCAAACAGCCTGTTTCTGTGATTTTCAAATGTAATACTGAGAACTAAGTTGAAAGCGGCAGAATGATTCTGGGAATTAGCATGAATGGAGAATCAAAGGCCTACCCTATCCAGTTCCTTGGTTACCATCATCAGGTACGGGATAGCATAGGAGGAAAACCAGTCATGGTGACTTACTGCACAGTCTGCCGAACCGGAAGGGTTTTTGAACCACTTATCGATGGTAAATCCGAAGATTTCAGACTGGTTGGAATGGATCATTTTAATGCCATGTTTGAAGATAAAAGTACCGGTTCATGGTGGCGGCAGGTA
>CAYJAM010000093.1:0-4238 GCA_964367725.1 uncultured Sphingobacterium sp.
ATGACAAACGACAACTGGACGGGCAGGCACAACGAAACATTCCTACTGTCATTGCGAGGAGGCACGACGAAGCAATCTCATGACTTTAGTAATAATAGCGAGGAGATTGCTTCGCTACGCTCGCAATGACAAAACGCTACACTCGCAACGACAAAACAATACACATTCAATGACAAAACGCTACACTCGCAATGACAAAACAATACACACCCAATGACAAACGACAACTGGACGGGCAGGCACAACGAAACATTCCTACTGTCATTGCAAGCCCGCCTGACCGGATGGGCAGGGAGGTACGACGAAGCAATCCTACTGTCATTGCGAGGAGGCCCACCTGACCGGATGGGCAGGCACGACGAAGCAATCCCATTACTTTAGTAATAATAGTGAGGAGAATATTCAGAACTTAATTATTAATTTGCGCAGATATCAATTATAAAAATCTTATGGCTCCGGGAATTTTACTTAGTTTTCTGATTGGATATTTTTTGATGCTATTGGGTATCTCCTACTTTACATCCAAAAAATCTTCAGACAATTCAACCTTTTTTACCGCTAACCGGAACTCAAAATGGTATCTGGTAGCCTTTGGAATGATTGGTACCGCCTTATCCGGGGTAACCTTCATCTCAGTCCCGGGCGAAGTAGGTAACCCCGCAGGAAATGAATTTAAATATTTCCAGTTCGTTTTGGGTAATGCGATAGGCTTCATTATTATCGCTACAGTCCTGCTCCCGCTCTACTACCGGATGAACCTGACCTCGATCTATACCTATATCGAAGAGCGTTTAGGCACATACAGCTATAAAACTGCTGCCAGTATTTTCCTTCTGAGCCGTACGATCGGTTCATCTTTCCGTTTATACCTGGTTGTAATCGTATTACAGCGCTTTATTTTCGATTCTTATGGTGTACCCTTTTGGGCTACAGTGCTCATATCATTAGGATTAATCTGGTCGTATACATTTAAAGGTGGTTTGAAAACGATTATCATTACAGATACCCTTCAAACCTTGTTTCTGGTTTCCTCCGTCGTATTGACCATCTATTTTATTTGTGATAGCCTTGGACTGAATTTAGTACAGGCATTTGATACCATTAAGAATAGTGGTTATTCAAAAGTATTCTTCTACGAAGATTTCATGACCAGTAAGTTCCATGTCAGCAAGCAATTGCTGGGAGGTATTTTTGTTACCATAGCAATGGTGGGCCTGGATCAGGACATGATGCAGAAGAATTTGAGCTGCAATAATATCAAGGAAGCCCAGAAAAACATGTTCACTTTCACCACTGTGTTTGTGATTGTTAATATGTTCTTCCTGAGTGTGGGTGCATTACTTTATGTATATGCAAGCAAAAATGGAATTGAGCTTCCGCTCGATCATGTTACGGGTAAACCAAGAACCGATTTTCTTTTCCCGGAAATCGCTTTCAACCATTTAGCAATAGTTCCGGCGGTGGTCTTCATGCTCGGATTAACAGCTGCAACTTTTGCAACTACCGACTCGGCATTAACTGCTCTGACCACTTCTTTTTGTGTGGATTTCCTTGGATTCTCAAAAAGGGAAGATCTGAATTCTGCTGCTGCTATCCGAACCAGACACGCTGTTCATATCGGCCTTTCCCTGTTGATGTTCACGGTAATCATATTGTTCAACATTGTTAATAATGCGGCGGTGGTAAGCGCCATATTCACGGTGGCATCTTATACCTATGGTCCATTACTGGGACTTTATGGCTTCGGTTTATTTATGAAAAACAGAGGTGTCAAAGACAAACTGGTGCCTTTCATTTGTTTATTATCACCTGCAATTTGCTTTTTTCTGAATGCAAATTCAAAAACTTTAATGGCTGGCTATATTTTTGATAATGAACTGATCGTTGTAAACGGCCTGATTACCTTCATTGGTTTATTATTAATCAGCAAACCCGCAACCAGTAAAACACAATTTTAATCCATCTGAATCCAATTATGAGTAATGACGATAAAATAAGGCACGCATTCGAAAATAAAAACTGGCAGGAAATTAAAGTCACTGATTCATGGCAGATCTTTAAGATTATGGCCGAGTTTGTAGACGGCTTTGAAAAACTGGCTAAAATCGGACCCTGTGTTTCTATTTTCGGGTCTGCAAGAACATCACAGGAAAATAAATACTTTAAACTGGCCGAAGACTGTGCCAGGATGCTGACAGAACGCGGCTATGGTGTGATCTCAGGTGGTGGCCCCGGTATTATGGAAGCTGCAAATAAAGGCGCCTTTGAGGCCGGAGGTAAGTCTGTCGGTTTAAATATTGACCTGCCTTTCGAACAATTCCATAATAAATACATCGACCGCGATAAAAATCTTGACTTTGATTATTTCTTTGTTCGTAAAGTGATGTTCATGAAATATTCCCAGGGATTCATCGTACTTCCGGGTGGATTTGGAACTATGGACGAAATGTTCGAAGCATTAACCCTGATTCAAACCGGGAAAGTAGCTCGTTTTCCCATTGTATTAGTAGGGGTTGATTACTGGTCGGGTTTGATGGACTGGGTAAAAACCCATATGCTGGAGCAGGAACATAATATCAATGAAGATGACCTGAACTTATACCGTTTGGTGGATACTGCCGAAGAAGCAACAGAGCATATTTTCAGGTTCTATGAGAAATATGTGCTGAAACCGAATTTCTAAAGGTATGAGGTCTGGGGTCTGATGTCTGAAGTCTGAAGATGATTGCTTCATTTGGAATAGAATTCCCGGAAACTTATAACTTATAACCTACAACTTATAACTTTCTGCTTTCAGCTTAAAAAGATCGATCCAATCAAATAAGTAACCGCTTTCCCCGACATCAATACCCTGTCGCCTTTATGCTCGCACCATAATTCGCCGCGTCGAGCGGATACCTGATAAGCATGCAATTTAAATTTCCCTAATCGGTCTGCCCAGTATGGGATCAGGTTACAATGCGAAGATCCGGTTACCGGGTCTTCATCGATACCTGCAGAAGGTGCAAAAAATCGGGAAACAAAATCAGAGTTTTCTCCGGGGGCTGTTACCACAAAGCCTAAAGATTCAATGCGGCTTAATGCAGCAAAATTGGGTTCTAAGGCTAAAACATCGGCTTCAGTCTCATAAACTATAAAATAATCCCTTGAGCGGAGTATCTCGAAGGGATTTATGCCTCCCAGAGCCTCAACCAGGCCTTCAGGGACCTCGCAGCTTTGCGGGGCACGCGATGGGAAGTCGAGCGTATAAAGATCGTCCTTGCGGCTAACAGTAAGGGTGCCGGCCTTCAGGGTATGGAAATGAATCGTATCCCCCTCAAAATTCAATTGGGTAAATAAAATATGGGCTGTAGCCAGAGTTGCATGACCGCAAAGATCGACTTCCGACTCAGGTGTAAACCAGCGTAACTCAAAATCCTTACCCTGTGGGATAAAGAATGCAGTTTCTGCAAGATTATTTTCTGCAGCAATTTTCTGCATTTGGGGTGCAGGCAGCCATTCCTTCAGCGGACATATAGCAGCCGGATTTCCACCAAACAACTTATCACTGAACGCATCAACCTGGTAAATCGGGATAGTAAGCATCTTTATTTTTGTTTTATTACACTAATGTCCGTAAAAATAGAATTTAATGATCAATATTAAAATCAGCCCGCTTTGCAGTGGAATACCCGGATCTATTCGATAACTCCTATGTTTACTGCATTGTAATGACCCGGAAAGGGTCAAATGTTTATAGCATTTCGTTAGCACGTAAATCCAGACCCCGAAGGTGGTCGAATGTATAATTCTCACATGCGACCACCTTCGGGGTCGGGAAATAGGATTAAATGTGTATCTATAAACATACGACCACCTTCGGGGTCGCTTGGACGCCTAATTATAAGAGATAAAATTTGTGGGTAAAAGGTAAATTATAAATGGTGGCATGTTTGAGATAGGAAATATTTCTCAATTCCCTATTTCCAATTCCCTATTCCCTATTCCCAATTAATAATAAGTCAACCTAATCACCCCCGCCAGCGATTTTGCCAATCTCACAACCTGCCGCGTATAGCCATATTCATTATCATACCATACATAAATCACTGCTGATCTGCCATCTTTGGATAAGATAGTTGCCGGTCCATCAACAATAGAAGCGTGACTGTTGCCAATCACATCACTTGATACCAGCTCATTAGAGATCGAATATTCAAGCTGTTCAACCATATCCCCAAAAAGTGAAGCCTCTTTCA
>CAYJAM010000093.1:4338-8192 GCA_964367725.1 uncultured Sphingobacterium sp.
GAGATCGAATATTCAAGCTGTTCAACCATATCCCCAAAAAGTGAAGCCTCTTTCAATACCTTCTCAATATCTGCTTTGGTAACCTGAGTATTTAAAGTCAGGTTGAGAATTGCCAGCGATACATCAGGAGTTGGAACCCGTACCGCATTACCGGTCAATTTACCTTCTAAAACAGGGAATACTTTCGAAACTGCTTTATCAGCCCCGGTTTCGGTAATCACCATATTTAAAGCTGCCGAACGACCCCTGCGGTATTTTTTATGATAATTATCAAGCAGGTTCTGGTCGTTAGTATAACTGTGTACCGTTTCAATATGCCCTTTTTCTATCCCAAAAGTATCCTGAATGATTTTCAATACCGGTACTATCGCATTGGTAGTACAGGAAGCTGCCGAAAAAATAGTTTCCTCTTTGTTAAAATCGTTTTGATTTACCCCAAAAACAATATTCGGAACATCCCCCTTTCCGGGAGCTGTTAAAAGTACGCGTTCTATGCCTTTAGATGCCAGGTGCTTTCCAAGTCCTTCACGATCGCGTAATACCCCGGTATTATCAATCAATAAAGCATTACTGATGCCATAGCTTGTATAATCTACTTCGGATGGATCTTTCGCCGCAATCATAAAAATAAGCTGTCCATTGATCACCAAAGCCTTTTTTTCAAAATCTTCAGTGATAGTCCCTAAAAACGGACCATGTACCGAATCATTTCTTAAAAGATCGGCACGTTTGATCAGATCCTCATCACTGTAAGAACGGGTTACGATAGCCCTTAGGCGTAATTGCTCTCCCTTTCCTGCCTGCATCACAAGCTCACGGGCGGCAATCCGGCCAATGCGGCCAAAGCCGTAGAGAACTACATCCCTCGACTGCATTTTAATTTTGTCCTTGCCGATGTGGTGACTCAGATTCCTGATAACAAAATCTTCAATATTCGAAAACTTACCATCTGAATCAATCCATTCGGCAGCTAAACGGCCAATATCAATACGGGAAGGCGCTAAATTAGACTTCGCGATTGCCTGCGCAATTGCCAGGGTTTCATAAATTGAAATATTCTTATTGACAATGGTCTTAGCATACTGATGATGTGCGAGAATTTCACTGCTCCCGATATCAAACAGCGGTTTACGGAAAAGCAGAAGTTCGATAGAACGGTCAAACCAAAGCTTGCCTACTACATTGATCAATTCTATCGCTTTTTTCTCTTTGTCAATCCAGCTATTGAACTCGTTCTCGTATACGTTTAGCATGTTTTTAGAATAATTTGCTTCAAAAATAAAAAAGATCGGATCATAGACCCAATCTTTTCAAATAGATATTTCCGGAATTTTTATCCCAGGTATGATTTCAATATTTTACTTCTGGAGGTATGACGCAGACGCTGTAAAGCTTTGTCCTTGATCTGTCTCACACGCTCGCGGGTAAGGTTGAATTTCTCCCCAATCTCTTCCAGTGATAATGGATGATTTGTGCTGAGTCCGAAGAAAAGCACAATGATCTCGCGTTCACGTTCAGTTAAAGTCGATAATGAACGTTTGATCTCTTCAGATAAAGATTCATTGATCAGATTACTATCTGTATTGGGATCGCTGTTCTCCAGTACATCCAATAAGGTGTTTTCCTCACCCTGAACAAAAGGAGCGTCCATAGAAACATGGCGACCTGAATTGCTCAACGTATCAGAGATCTTTTCAACGGTTGTTTCCAGATTATCAGCTAATTCCTCAGGTGATGGCTCACGCTCAAATTCCTGCTCTAATCTCGAAAATGCTTTACTGATTTTACTTAGAGATCCTACCTGGTTTAAAGGTAAACGAACGATTCTGGATTGCTCAGCAATTGCCTGTAAGATGGATTGACGAATCCACCACACAGCATAAGAAATAAATTTAAAACCTTTGGTCTCATCAAAACGTTTGGCAGCTTTGATCAAACCAAGATTTCCTTCATTGATCAAATCTCCAAGAGTCAGACCCTGATTTTGATATTGTTTGGCTACAGAAACTACGAAACGTAAATTGGTTTTTGTCAAACGCTCAAGAGCAGCCTGATCGCCTTCTCTGATCTTTTGTGCTAATATTACCTCTTCTTCTGCGGTTATTAAGTCTACTTTACCAATCTCGTGTAAATACTTGTCAAGCGACTGTGATTCACGGTTGGTAATGGATTGGGTTATCTTGAGTTGTCTCATTTATGAATAATACTCCTGTATAAAAGTTTGCAAATTTAAATAAAATCTGCCAGCTAATTGTTAATTAAAAGCAAAAATTAGCTGATTTTTAAGGAATTAACGAAAATAATTTGATGGTTTTACTCCTACAAAAATCATTCCATTTATCCTCTTTTGCTCTAATATAAACTCGAAAAAATACAGGAAAGTATAGCTCAGGTTAAATTTCTGTCCCTGAACCAAACCTCATCAGGTTTTGAGTCAAATTTCTCCATTCGCTCTATCAAGGTTTTTGGATCATGATCTGAGAGCACCAATTCACGATTTAGGGGTTTGAGGAATTTTTTCTCCACCATGTGGTCTATTTGCATCAATAAGGGGTCGTAAAACCCATCAACATTGAGTAAACCGATCGGATTTCCATGGATTCCAAGCTGCAACCAGGTCAAAACCTCGAAAAACTCTTCCATTGTACCAAAGCCACCGGGCAATGTGATCACCCCATCCGAAAGATCCGCCATCTTTTGTTTCCGCTGATGCATATTTTCGGTGATGATCAATTCTGTAAGTCCGGTATGGCCCACTTCCTTATCCATCAGAAATTGTGGAATTACACCAATCGCTTTCCCACCGCGTGTCAGAACCGCATCTGCAATCAGACCCATTACACCTACCCTGCCACCTCCGAAGACCAGGGAAATCTCCTTTTGAACCATCACATCAGCAAGATCATTTACGGCTTTTAATAAGAGCGGATTACCATCAAAATTGGAACCACAGAAGACGGAGATAGCTTTCATATAGTAGTGAGTATTGAGTAGTGAGTATTGAGTACAGGACGATTTGTACTCAATACTCTATTTCGCTTTTATTTAGTATAGAGTATTGAGTATTGAGTACAGCACGATTTGTACTCAATACCCTATTTCGCATTCAGCTTTCGGCTTTCGGCTTTCGGCTTTTAGCTTATCTGCTGTAATTCGGTGCCTCCTTCGTTATCGTAATATCATGCGGATGACTTTCCCGCATTCCAGCAGCGGTAATCTTCACGAAGCGGGCATTTTGCAGATCATCGATTGTTGCTGCTCCGCAATAACCCATACTGGCTCTTAGTCCGCCGATGAGCTGATACATCACCTCAGAAAGAGAACCTTTAAAGGCAACCCTGCCAACAATTCCCTCAGGAACCAGCTTTTTAATATCATCTTCCACATCCTGGAAATAGCGGTCCTTAGAACCCTGCTCCATTGCTTCAATCGAGCCCATTCCACGATAGGACTTAAATTTTCTCCCTTCGTAAATGATGGTTTCACCCGGTGATTCTTCAACCCCCGCAAATAATGAACCCGCCATGATCGAACTTGCTCCGGCCGCGATGGCTTTTGCAATATCTCCGGTCTGTTTGATCCCGCCATCGGCGATCACCGGAATGCCCCGGCCTTTTAAAGCCTTGGCACATTCATAAACGGCATATAATTGAGGAACGCCCACACCTGCAATGATACGGGTAGTACAAATCGAACCCGGACCAATACCCACCTTAACCGCATCTGCTCCTGCATCGGCAAGGGCTTTGGCAGCCTCGCCGGTAGCAATATTCCCTACAACAACCTGTAAATCAGGATATTTTGCTTTTACTTCTTTCAATTTCTCAATAACCCCACGCGAATGACCATGTGCA
>CAYJAM010000094.1:0-8173 GCA_964367725.1 uncultured Sphingobacterium sp.
GTATAAATAAAGAATTTCAAATTGACTTTTATACGATTCTCACCACCCCACAATGCGCAAATGAAATAAACCGGTATCAATGCTGCTTCCCATCCGATATAGAAAAGAAAGCCATCCAAAGCTGTAAAAACTAGCAATAAACCAGTCTGCATAAAGAAAATCAGTGCGTAAAAAGCATTGGTATTCTTTATATCATGCTTGAAGCTTGATAAAATAATGATCGGAATTAGGAGATTGGTAAGTAATAGAAGCACCATACTTATCCCATCAACCCCAGCCTTAAAATGTATCCCGAACTGTGGGATCCAGGCCAGATCAACAAGATACTGAGTGCTGGCATCCGGTATGAAATTGAGATATAGATAAATAGTAATAGCAAAGGATACTAATGACAGTACACCAGCAAGCCCCTTAACTATTGTTTTACCTGAAAGGAGGACAACCAGTGCAGCAATAAGCGGAATAAAAATTTGTAACAGTAAGATTTCCATTTAAATTGTTCTACTCCTTAATATTAAATTTTATACATACTATAAACCAGTAGGGCCAGGATTCCGGCAACCATCATAAAGATGTAAAAGCCAACCATACCGGATTGAAGTAATCTGAAAGTTTTACTTGCCTCTACAGCCCCTCTTCCAAAGCCATTCACCAGTCCGTCAATACCTGCTTTATCCACAGTTCTAAAAAAGAAACCGGACAATGAATTCAGTGGACGAGTTATCAGTGCATCATAGATCTCATCTATAAAAAACTTATTGTACGAGAGCCGTGCTAACCCGCTGCGTTCTGTAATTTCATTTGCAGGAACATGAGCTTGTTTTACGTATCGGTTGTAAGCATACAACATTGCAATAATGGCAACTCCAACAGAAACAGCCATAAGAATATATTCTGTAGTATGATCTAAAGTCAGGTGAGCCGATTTGGAAGCAGAAGCTTCAAAAACCGGAGCAAGGAAACCAGCCAGCCAATGGCTGCCACCAAATACTTCAGGAATTCCGATCAATCCACCCAGAGCAGAAAGAATTGCCAATACGATCAAAGGGACCGTCATGGATGCCGGTGATTCATGTAAATGGTGTTCCTGTTCAGTGGTTCCCCTGAAATTTCCATTAAATGTCAGATACATCATCCGGAACATGTAAAATGCGGTGAACATGGCACCAATAACCGCAATCAGCCAGAAAATTTTGTTGTTTTCATAAACGTGTGCAAGTATCTCATCCTTCGAAAAGAATCCTGAAAAAGGAGGAAGCCCGGCAATTGCAATTGTCCCGATCATCATGGTCAGGTAAGTGACAGGCAATTTCTTTTTAAGTCCGCCCATATTTCGCATATCCTGCTCATTGCTCATGGCATGGATAACAGACCCTGCACCAAGGAAAAGTAATGCTTTAAAAAACGCGTGGGTGATTACATGAAAGAAAGCACCAGTATACGCTCCAACTCCCAATCCAAGGAACATATATCCCAACTGAGAAACCGTTGAATATGCCAATACTTTTTTAATATCAGTCTGAGTTACAGCAATGGCTGCGGCAAGGAATAGCGTTGCAAGTCCGATAATGGCTACAACTCCGAGAGTTTCGGGAGCCAGGGTAAATAAAATATTGGAGCGGGCAATCATGTAAATACCTGCAGTAACCATTGTCGCAGCATGAATAAGGGCTGATACAGGAGTAGGTCCGGCCATCGCATCAGGCAACCAGGTAAACAATGGAATTTGCGCTGACTTTCCGATGGCTCCAACAAATAATAAAGCAGTGATCAGAATCAAAACTGAATCTCCTGAGGCCATATTTGCTGCCTGAGGAAAAACACTGGCAAACTCTACACTATTGAATGTGCTGAAGATCAGGAAAACAGCAATCAGAAAGCCTAAATCCCCAATCCGATTCATCACAAAAGCTTTTTTTGCAGCGCTTGCATACGATGAGTTAGTGAACCAGAATCCAATCAGCAGATATGAGCATAGACCTACGCCTTCCCATCCGATAAACATGACTACATAATTGGAACCAAGCACCAATAGTAACATGAAAAATATGAACAGATTCAGGTAGGAAAAGAATTTAGCGAAGCCTGCATCATGGTGCATATATCCGGTTGAATATACATGAATCAGAAATCCAATTCCGGTAACTATCAGCAGCATTAATGCACTGAGGGGATCAACCAAAAAAGAAAAAGGAATTTTCACATTTCCTGCACTTATCCAATCGAAAATTGGAATAATGAAAGATTTTGTTTCTGCTGAATTCAGTTCAAAGAATATCCCCAAACTAACCGCAAAAGAGGCAAGTACAGTAAGGCAACCTACAAAACCAACAGCAGCTTTAGGCAGAGTATTACGGCCTAATCCGTTGATGAGGAAACCTAAAAGTGGAAATAAAGGAACTAACCAGACTAAATTTATCATTACTATATGCTAATTATCATATTATATACCCTCTCATCCCTGTCTGCCCTAAGGCAGGCTAAGCATTAACAAAGGATCACCACTTAAGTTTATTCAAAATATTCACATCTGTTGAGTTGGTATTCCGGTAGACCATCACAATGATAGCCAGACCGATTGCCACTTCAGCAGCTGCCAAAGCCATTATAAAAAATACAAATACCTGCCCTGAGGGATCATTGTGATGAACTGAGAATGCAGTGAGTAAAAGATTCACAGCATTAAGCATCAATTCAATCGACATGAAAATCACGATTGCATTTCTGCGGATAAGCACTCCAATAACACCAATCGCAAAAATAATCGTGCTTAACAGGATATAATGATTTAAAGGAACACCTTGAATTGCCTGAGTTACGTTTTCCATGATCTATCCCTGTTTTATATCTTTTTTAGCTAATAGAACGGCTCCAACCATCGCAGAAAGTAAGAGAATAGATGATATCTCAAACGGTAAAAGGAATTTGCTGAATAAGACCTTTCCGAGGTTTTTCACAAGACCCAGATCCTGAGTTTGCAGAACCAGAGGTTCAGAAGCATTTAATGCCTTTACAGATCCAACCAATGTTATGACAAGACACATACCTGCAATGACACCTACCATTTTAAGAAGATTAGATTTCGAACCGACTGAGCCCTCATTCAGGTTGAGCAGCATAAGTACAAAAAGGAAGAGTACCATTATCGCACCCATATAGACGATGAAGTTCACAATTGCAAGGAACTGTGCATTCAGCATGATGTAGTGCAGGGTAAACGTAAAAAATGTGACAATGAGATAAAGCACGCTATGCACCGGATTCTTCGAAAATATCACCAAAAGGGCGAAGAATATGGTTAAGAAAGCAACAAAATAAAAAAGAGATATACTCATTAATACGGTATTTTAATCTTTGCTCCGAATTTGGGCAAAGGTATAATTTCTGCCGAAATAATTACAGGCTCCGGCTGCCTCAATTACAAAAAGTTAGTCCTGCTGAACCTTCATAGGCTCTTCAACCAGTTTATCTTTACCATAGATGAAATCCTTTCTCAGGTAATCCGCCGGTACGATCGGACCATCCAGATAGATCGCTTCTTTCGGACAAGCTTCTTCACACAATCCACAGAAAATGCAACGCAGCATATTGATCTCATAAACCGCGGCATACTTCTCTTCACGATATAAAGCTTCTTCACCCTTCTGACGCTCAGCGGCTATCATTGTGATTGCTTCTGCCGGACATGAAAGTGCACAAAGCCCACAGGCAGTACAACGCTCACGACCTTCCTCATCCCTCTTAAGCGAATGCATACCTCTCCAGTTCTCAGAAAATTCGCGTTCAACCTCAGGATAAAAAATAGTTTCCTTCTTTTTGAACATGTGTCTGAAAGTTATTCCCATCCCCTGAAAAATTGCCGGAAGGTATAATCGCTCCCAGAAATTCATTGGTTTCTGTTCTAAAACTTTTTTCCTGTTACTTAATGGTTCCATAGACCCTAAATCCTCCTAAAAGGGGTTTTTATTTATAATAAATCAGTCGCTTACAAACCGATTATAGTTTATCAATAATTGTAATTACAATACCGGTAATTACTATGTTGGCTATTGCCAAAGGAATTAAAATCTTCCAGCCAAGATTCATCAGCTGATCGTATCTGAAACGTGGAACTGTCCACCTCACCCACATAAACAGAAAAATGAATGCAAATCTCTTCAGCATCAGGACGGCCATTCCGACCAGTGGTCCGATTACTGGTCCGGTCATTTCATTAACCCAATCCATTCCAGGATAATTATAAGCACCAAAATATAAGGTCGACATTACTGCCGATGCCAAAAACATATTCAGATATTCTGCGAACATGTATGCACCCATTTTGAAGCCTGAATATTCGGTATGATAACCACCTACAAGCTCGGTCTCACATTCAGGTAAATCGAAAGGAGTACGATTGGTTTCTGCAAAGGAACAAACAAGGAAAATGATGAATCCCAAAGGCTGATAAAAAATATTCCAGTTAATGCCATGCTGCTGCTCGGCTATCTCCTTCATGCTCAAGGTATTGGTAGCCATAAGTAAAGCTATGATGGATAAACCCATTGGAATTTCATAGCTGATACTTTGGGATGCAGCTCTTACAGCACCCATCAGTGAAAATTTATTATTTGAAGCCCATCCTCCGATCATAATTCCATATACACCAAGAGAAACCACTCCGAAAATATAAAGCATTCCAACATTGATGTCGGTAATCTGCAAACTAACCAGGCGTCCAGCTATCTCAATATCCTGACCCCAGGGAATTACTGCACTACCGAGAAATGACGTAAATAATGCGAGGGATGGTCCTAAAATAAAAAGTGCTTTACTTGAATCTGTAGGTATGATTTCTTCCTTAAAAAACATCTTGAGACCATCAGCGAGCGGCTGGAACATCCCTCCGGGTCCGGCTCTATTCGGACCAACTCTATCCTGAAGGAATCCGGCAATCTTCCTCTCGGCAAGGGTTGAATAGGCTGCAACTGTAAGACTGATCACAAATATGACCAGGATTAATGCGAATTTCTCAATTATATATGCTAGTTCCATCAGATCTTGGTTGCTCGTTCAAATTCAACTTTATTTGCCTCAATCAAAAGCTGATTCTCTTTAATCACAGGCAAAGGCGTAAATTCATAATGATTAGAAGATATTACCGAGGTTTGCGCAATATGACGAGGGCCTTCAATGATCCAGCTGCTGGTATTTTTAGTCTCGAAACGGCAGGTATTACAAATAAAATCCTCAACCTCACCAAATTGATCTTTACGGCCTGTAACTCTTAATACCTCATCTCCTTTATACCAAAGAGTTACTTTTCCCTTACAGGTAGGGCAATCGCGATGGGCATCTACAGGTTTTGTAAACCAAACCCGGTTCTTGAAACGGAATGTTTTATCAGTTAGCGCTCCTACCGGACAAACATCGATTACATTACCCGAAAAATCGTTATCAATGGCTTTTTCAATGTAAGTCGAAATTTCTGATGCATCACCCCTGCCCAAAATGCCGTGCAAGCGGTTATCAGTGATCTGGTTAGCCACATAAACACATCTGTAGCACAAGATACAACGGGTCATGTGTAACTGAATCTTATCACCAATATCGATTTTATCAAAAGTACGGCGCTCAAATTCATATCTTGAATTACCTACACCATGCTCAAAAGACAAATCCTGTAAATGGCATTCTCCGGCCTGATCACAAATAGGGCAATCAAGCGGGTGATTGATCAATAAGATCTCAACTACGCCTTTTCTTGCTTCAATTACTTCCGGAGATGTGATATTCTGCACCTCCATTCCATCCATTACACCTGTACGGCATGATGCGACCAATTTTGGCATCGGGCGCGGATCCTTTTCAGAACCCTTGCTTACTTTAACCAGACAAGTCCGGCATTTTCCGCCACTACCTTCCAGTTTAGAATAATAGCACATAGCAGGCGGTACAATATCTCCCCCAATCTGACGCGCAGCATTGAGAATACTTGTACCCGGTTCTACTTCAACCGTGATCCCATCTATTGTAACTTTAACTTTATCACTCATTGTTTAAAATTCAAAACCTGTGCTTAATATCAAAGGGATTTCCGTTCAAATTTTTGACTTTTCAATTTTGACTTGCCACTTCTTCTAATTTTGGCAGGGGATCTGCATATTTTGCCAGACCATAATTCCTCTCCATTGCTTCCTTTGGATTGTTAACATGCCATTCAAATTCATCACGGAAATGACGAATCGCACTGGCAACAGGCCAGGCTGCAGCATCTCCCAAGGGACAGATTGTATTTCCTTCGATTTTCTTAGAAACATCTACCAAAAGGTCGATATCACTCATTTTTCCATGACCATATTCCAGCCTGTGAAGAACTTTCTCCATCCAGCCGGTTCCTTCACGGCATGGGGAACATTGTCCGCAACTTTCATGATGATAGAACCTTGAGAAATTCCAGGTATTTCTAACAATACACTGGTCCTCATCAAAAGCGATAAAACCACCAGAACCTAACATGGTCCCGCTTTGAAATCCGCCATCAGAAAGAGATTCGTAACTCATCAAACGAGGCTGACCATTAACAGTATTGAGAATAAGATTAGCCGGAAGAATCGGCACCGAAGAACCTCCTGCAACAACAGCTTTTAATCTCTTTCCATTGGCAATACCACCGCAATATTCATCAGAATAAATAAACTCCTCGACAGGTACACCTAATTCAATTTCATAGACACCCGGCTTTTTCAGATTACCTGAAGCAGAGATCAGCTTTGTTCCTGTACTTCTGCCATTGCCGATCTTTGCGTATTCTTCGCCACCATCATTAATAATAGGTACTACAGCAGCAATTGTTTCTACGTTATTGACTACAGTAGGACAAGCCCAAACACCAGAAATTGCAGGAAATGGAGGTTTGATACGCGGATTACCACGCTTACCTTCCAAAGATTCGATTAGCGCAGTTTCTTCACCACAAATATATGCTCCTCCACCTGGCTGAACATATAATTCAAGATCGTAACCTGAGCCCAAAATATTTTTTCCAAGAAAACCAGCACTCTTTGCTTCAGCAATTGCACGCTCCAGAATTCTAATCTGAGGCATCATTTCGCCGCGCACATAGATATAGGAAGTTTTAGCACCTAATGCGAAACTGGCAACTATCATTCCTTCGATAAGAAGATGAGGAATGTGAGTCATCAGGTAACGGTCTTTAAATGTTCCCGGTTCTGATTCATCAGCATTACAAACCAGATAGCGCTCACGGCCTTCGGGTTTGGCCAAAAAACTCCACTTCATACCTGTAGGGAAGCCGGCACCACCACGTCCGCGTAGTCCGGAAGTTTTCACTTCTTCAACCACAGCATCAGGAGTCATGGTTTTTAAGGCCTTTTCTACTGAACGGTATCCTCCATTCTGACGATAAACATCGAAAGTATGAATTCCCGGTACATTAATATTCTCTAATAATAACTTGCGCGCCATGTTAAATCAAGATGAGAGATGGGAGATGGAAGATGGGAGACCTGAATGTAAGAAAATACATAGTCTCATATCTCATTTCTCACATCTCATTTCTCATATCTTATTCTTTAATGTTTCAATCAATTTATCTACACTATCTTCAGTTAAATGCTCATAAAAAGTGTATTCAGGACCGATCTGTAAAACCGGAGCCATACCACAGGCCGCCAAACACTCTACCCCTCTCCAGCTGAACTTTCCATCTGCTGTCACTTCGCCTTCTTTAACTCCCAGCGTTTTTTCAATATGGGTCATGATCTTCTCGGCACCAACCAGACAACATGGCCCGGTACGGCATACCTCCAATACATATTTGCCCTGTGGGCGGAGAAAAAACATGGTATAAAAAGTGGCAACTTCATAAACCTCAATTGGTTTTATCTGAAGGTAGGCTGCTACTTTATCCATTGCCTCCGGACTTACCCAACCGTATTCAGCCTGCACCAGGTGAAGCACAGGCAATAATGCTGACTTTTGTTTTCCCTGAGGATAACGGGTTACGATCTCATCAAACTGTTTAATCAGCTCGGATGAAAATTCAATTTCCTTTTGTTCAGTTACACTAAGCATCTAATTCTCCTGCTATTACGTTCAAGCTACTCATATTGATAATGGCATCGGATAATAACATTCCGGCACTCATTGGAGCATACATCTGGTAGTTAAT
>CAYJAM010000095.1:0-8068 GCA_964367725.1 uncultured Sphingobacterium sp.
TGTAACAATCTTTGATTCTGTAGTCGGTGGATCATTTACTGGTGTAACCGTAATTGTCAGACTGGCTGGGTTACTAGTTGCCACAGCAATTGTCGGACTCGCATTCCCAAAATCTGCAATAGTATAATCTGTTGTTACCGTTCCATTATAATTATCCACCGGCGTAAAAGTGACCGTACCACTAGCATTGGAAGTAAATGTCCCTTGCCCCGGGATTGTTCTTGAGGCTTGTACACCACCAGTGGTTGGATCTAAATCCAGACCAGTACCCCAATTTAGCTGAGTATTTCCGTTTTGATCATAAGCATAATCTGCTAAGCTTAAAGAAACTGCATTATCCTCAAGTGTTGAAACTGTTGCAGAGGTAGCGACCGGAGTGAATGCCACAGATAAGGGAGCAGCAATATCTATCGCACGAATCTCATGTACGTTGGTTGACCCACCAGTGGATGAAGAGAAACCATAACTTAAATTGGCAGGTGCAGGGGCTGTAGAGTTATAAATATAATTCTCTATGACATGATGTGTTACCAATCCCGCACCTGAGTTTTCGTCAATATAAACGTTCACTCTGAACTGAGAAGCTGAAATATACTCGATAACAATCCTTGCCTTCCGGTATCCGGTATCACCTGTTGAGAAACCTGCAGTACGTGATGCAGGGGCTACTGAAGTTATGTTGAAAACTCCCCCTTTAGACGCCATAGCTGTTGCACTCGCAGTATTTACACCTATTAAATATTCATAATTTGTACCTGCCCCAAATCCAGGCTGAGAAGCTCCTGCACCATCTCCATCACCTCTCAGGGTAACCCATTGTGGAACTCTACCACCTGAATATCCTCCCTGTCTACCCTGTGCTCCTCCTCCAATACCAAAGTTACCGAATTCATCTAAAGCTATACCCAGGAAGCCTTTTGAAAGCCCCGCAGTACCATTTGTACCATCATCACGCTGTGCATATCCAATAGAACCTCCAAACTGGCCTATTTCAAATCCACCATCATTGGATACCGGATAACCCAGTGCTGTATTTGAAGCTGCTGAACGGGATGATACATCTGCATCATACAGCAAAAACACAATACCATCAGCTAAGTTTCCATAAGTATAATACTCAAAGGAAATGGAAAGACCTTGTGATGTTGGAAATGTTCTGGTATTTCTGGTAAAACCAGTTTGGTTAGTTACAGTTCGTGTTAAACGCAGATAACCCCCTCCGTTTTCGTCAGCAGCAATTAACTGATTCGTACCATTGGGTGGCCCTCCTACAGCACCATAAGATGCTACCGCAGTTGAACTTGCAGTTAAAAATGCAGAATATGGGACTGTGGGACTATTACCATTTGTTCCACCGAACACTGTACCCGGAGAAGTAGGGAACTTGAAACTATCTGTATATGGAAATCCATTAAGGGGCTGCTGAGCATTCACAGAATGTGCAAATGCTATAGAAATGACTATAAAAAGAGACCTAAGCCAAAACCTGAAAGAGAATGAAGTAATAATTTTAAGCATATATCTTATTTTAAATAGTTTCATGACCTGTTCCCGACAGACTCAGGTTGCTTATTTTCCTTAATATCATTTTTTATTGTTGAGGTTCAAATATTGAACCAATAAATGCCATATTTTTTTTATCTCTTAAAAATTAATACCTCAATCGCACAGAATACCCAATTAATTTTAATGTTTCTTTTATTTCCCAAAATCAACGGGGCTGACTTTTCTCGATCTAAGAAAATTTTCTACACTTTGGGGAATTTTTTCCACACATCTACAAACAATCTGCTTTTCACTGATTTTAAAACTAAGGCCTTGATTTTCGCTTTGACAATGCACTGATTAATAGATAAACTCCAATAAAAGCAACAATCAGGGATATGACATCCATAATAGTAACCCCATCATTGGGATTGAGATAAAACAAAGTAAACATCTCGAAATACGGTGGAGCCGGCATGATGATCATACCAAAGCCCAAAAGAATTAAAAGAAGGGCTATTACTATCCTGACTACCAGGCCTACAATCTGCCAGACTGCTAATTTCTTTTGAGCCGATTTATCCGGATTATTCATCATCAAAAGTTGTCCAAATTCCGAATCTGCATCTTCAGTCTGGATATTATGCTTCAGCCTTTTATAAGGTTCCAAAGCGGTTGAATCAGCGGCTGAACGAAGCGCAGAACTAAATTTTATCTGCAATTCCTGTAACAAGGTATTATCAGGTTCGATTTCTGAAAGCAGTCTGACCAGCTCATCCATCTTGTTATGGACCTGTGCATACTCCTGCTTTAAATTGGGAGCAGATTGTGAAAATTCTTCAGTATTATTTTTATGTTCCAAGATGTTTGATCAATAAAATTTATCCATAATTTCTAAATTCTTAAACAATTATTGTTCCAAGCAAGATTATGAAACTAATTGTTAAGATACACCGGTTTATGGTTATGAGTTATCAACCGGTAGCAGACTGCCTTTAAATCTAAAATATCTATAATCAGAGTTTCTTGCTTTCCCACATCCCAGGCAAATATCTTTCGGGTCTTATATCTGATATCCAATATTAGAAATTTTCCATATCAAATATACTAATATATTGTAAATCAGCCTACTAACGCTGACATGGTTTTAAACCCTGTCAGCGTTGTAATCCCTGCCGGCCTTTGTCATATTTTTTTCCTTATTTTAAGCTCCAATTCTCAGACATATTGAAAAGGGTTAGCATCATTACAGTAAATTTTAACCAGCCGCAGCTGACTGAGGTATTTTTAAACTCTGTAACGACCCATAATACCTACCCTGCAACTGAGATTATTGTGGTAGATAATGGCAGCCGGGAAAACTTCATAATGTGCTGGCAATCCGCTTATCCTGAGATCCGATTTATCCGGTCTGAAAATAATCTTGGTTTTGCGGGGGGGAACAACCTGGGTATTAGAGAAGCCAATGGTGCGTACTTCTTCCTCGTAAACAATGACACTGAATTCAGTCCGGGTCTGATTGAAAAGCTGGTTGCCGTTTTAGATTCCTGTCCGCAAGTTGGAGCTATAAGTCCGAAGATTCTCTATTTCGATGAACCCGGTATTATTCAATATGCCGGATTTACTGAAATGAATATGAATACAGGCAGGAATCGTTGTATCGGACAAATGGAGCAGGACCTCGGACAATATGACAACACCACAGGTCCGACAGGCTTTGTACATGGTGCAGCAATGATGATCCGAAAGGAGGCAGTAAACAAAGCCGGCCTAATGCCTGAGCTATTCTTTTTGTATTATGAAGAAATGGATTGGTGTGAAAAAATCAGAAAAGCAGGATTCGAAATCTGGATTGAGCCCAAAGCTTTGATTTATCATAAGGAGTCGATGTCTGTTGGAAAAAAGAGTCTTTTGAAAGAATATTTCATGTGCAGGAACAGGATCCTCTTTATCCGAAGAAATGCTCCATGGTTTTCAAGGATTATATTTTACTTTCATTTTTTGATACTTGTAACACCCAGGAATCTAATTTCTTATTTATTGACCGGCAATATTGCTCATGCAAAGCAATTTTTAAGGGCAATCCTGTGGAATATCAGAAATGGAAAAGAGAGTAAGGTATTAGGATACGAAGAAGAGACCCGATAGCTATCGGGTTGAAAGTTGAAGATAAATTTTAATTGCAAGACGATGTCATCACGACACAGGAAGGAACTTAGTAAATGTTACAAAGAGTTTCATATTGAAAATAGATTTAATAGCAATGAGGTCTATCCTACGAGGTCCATCCTACATCGGGATGACAGAATAAAGACATTTAGCACTTCTTTTGATATTTAGTACGATTTACAGATAACTAATAACTGACAACAGACAACTGAAACAGGCAACTGATAAGCAACAAATGAAAATCGCATTCTGGATTAGCTTAATCATCATCTTCTATACCTATCTTGGTTATGGAATCATATTGTATTTTCTGCTGCTGATCAAACGAATGTTTAAAGGAAAAAGACAGCAAGTTTATTATAAAATAGATGATTTGCCCACTTGCACACTTCTCATTGCCGCATACAATGAGCAAAACTTTATCATTGAGAAAATTAAGAATACCCTCGCACTAGAATATCCCGAAGGAAAGCTTGAAATAATATTTATAACCGATGGTTCCACCGATAAAACGGCTGAAATTTTAAAGGAATACCCACAGATTAAACTGCTTCATCAGGACGAAAGAAAAGGTAAAGTCGCAGCCATACATCGTGCGATGGAGCATGTAATGACGGAGATCATCATTTTTACAGATGCCAATACCCTGTTAAATAAAGAGGCGCTAATTAATATATCCAGACACTATGCCAATGAGAAAACAGGTGCTGTGGCAGGAGAAAAAAGGGTTCACTTTGATGAAAAAGCTGATGCGGGTTCTGCAGGCGAGGGTTTTTACTGGAAGTATGAATCATTGCTAAAAAAATGGGACTCCGAGCTTTTTTCAACAGTTGGTGCTGCAGGTGAGTTGTTCAGTGTGCGCAGGGGCTTATACTCGGCAGTATCCGAGGATACCATTTTGGATGATTTCATGATCTCAATGCTGATTGCAGCTAAAGGATACCGAATTGCCTATGAGCCCGAAGCTTTTGCCATTGAGACTGCATCAGAAAATATTTCAGAAGAATTAAAGCGGAAGGTTCGTATTGCTGCAGGTGGAATCCAATCAATTGTTAGGTTAAAAACTCTGCTAAATATTTTCAGACATGGTTTATTAAGCTTTCAATACCTCAGCCACCGCGTACTACGCTGGACAATTACTCCGCTTCTGTTAATTGTTGTTCTGATTCTAAACACATTGATTTGCATTCTTAACCCTGATATGATTTATAAATTCCTACTTCTAGGACAAGGACTTTTCTACATTCTCGCCTTAATGGGTATGGAATTTGAAAAGAAGGAATTGCGTTTTAAAATAGTTTTCATCCCCTATTATTTTTGCGTAATGAATTATGCGGCAATCGCTGGCTTAAAACGGTACCTGGGAAATGAACAGAGTGCGATATGGGAAAAAGCCAGTAGAAAAAAGTAAAGCCAAGAGATTAGTAAAAAAAATAATTTCAGACATAATTAGTTCAATTCACTCTGAATTTATCAAGTATGATATAAAAATTTTCAGTGATAATTCTAAGACATTCCCCTGAAATAACATTCTATTCATACAGTAGTTCTTTCAGATGAATATTTGTACAGGCTTCGAAAATCCATGAGTTTATATCCTCCTCTGATAGCTCAAGGGTCATTTTTACATAAATTCCATTCATGTTAGTTTATGTAAGGAACTAAGATAATTAAGGTATTTTTTTTACCTTATAAACTTTGTATGATGAACTATGCTAATTTAGCGGGCGTTTACAAATAATGGTGGAAGAAAAAGATTTATCCGACTTAAAAAATAGCCGGAGGCATCTAATTACAAATGGGTTATGTAAATAAACAAAATTTCCAATATCAAGCTGCAGGTATAAAAATGGCTATCAGAGCACAGAAAGAAATTAGGGAAAACCAATCAGGGAGGAAATCATCCGGCACGGAAAAATTTTCGGGCAAGGTTGAGTTGTTATTAGTTTCACTATACCTATGTGTTGAATTAATTCCACAATTGGGTTCAATAGAAGTTATGGGACCACAATGGCTCTATCTTTCTCTTCTTAATTTAATATCTGTAGGCTATATATCAATAAATCATAATACCACCCTTAGTAAACTGATAAATCTATTATCAAAGAACATACTTACACTGCTCTATTTCGCAGTATTTATATTATGTGGAGTTTCGATTCTGTTTGCCCTGAATCCAACAGAATCCATTGTGGTTTATAGCAGATTAATAATTACTTTTCTTTCATTTTCAATCATTTGCACCCTGATTTATTGTTATCCCAAAAACATTCAGACAATTTTTCAGTTTGTTAGTATTATTTCGTTATTCCAATGCTTATATCTCCTTAAATATTACCTGGATAACGCTGGAAATATTTCACTGAACTATCTTCTTTTAAGTATTACAGGAACTACGGGTAACAAAAATGTACTTGCTGCAAGTTTTGTTATAAAATCTCCAATTATCATTTATTGTGTATTTCAATACTTTTCCTGGTGGCGAAATACTCTTAATATTATTTCCTTAGTATTGATTGCTATTCTAATTTTTTTACTGAATGCCAGGGCTGCCTATTTAGGATTTTTTATCCAAATTTTGCTTTTTAGTATATTTCTGATATACGATTACAAACTAAATGGCCAAAAAAAAACTATCCGTCACTTTTTTATTATATTAATACCAATAGTAGTCGGATTATCAATTTCACAATTTCTACTGGTAAAAGGAAATAAAGACAAGCAAAAAGATGGTTATGGAACAATTGACAAACGTTTAGCAACCTTGTCAGACCACAATGAATCATCATCAAGCACCAGGCTATTTTTCTGGAATAATGCCTTTAAACAGATAAAAGAAAACCCTTTAACTGGATGCGGGTATGGCAATTGGAAAATTGAGTCGGTTAAGTACGAATATGGATTTTACAATGATTTTAACTATTCCAAACATGTACACAATGACTTTCTCCAAATCGCAGCTGAGGCCGGAATACCTGCAGGAATTCTCTTTCTTTCTATATTCCTTTTCGCACTTATTTTCACAATTAGAGTACTGCTTTCTGAAGCAAACCAGGAAATCAAACTACTGAGTGTTATTTCCTTCATGGCATTAGCAGGATATTTCACCGACGCAACATTTAATTTTCCAGCTGAACGTCCCATAATGCAGGTGTATTTCGCATTCTTTCTGGCCTTAAATGTAATACTATATTCAATTGCAAAACCAAGCGAAAAGAATATACAAAAGGGGCAAAATAATAGATTTATACCATTAGCAAGCGGAATAATTCTGACAATTGCATCAATATATGTATCATGGCAGGTATATCAGTCCATGCGTGTTCAAACACTAACTCATTTTAATTTTGGGACAGCCCAGCCTGGTGTAACCTGGATGGATGTGAATCCAAAATTTCCATCTATCCCCAATCTTGCTGAAAATAATATACCAATCAATGACATCAAAGCCTGGTATTTATTCCGCTCTCAGAAATATGATGAAGCCCTGTACCTATTGAATCAGGATAAAAATGCAAATCCGTATTCAATGTCCAAAGAATGGCTGAAAGCTTCAATATATACTTCCAGAAGCATGATTGATAGCGCACATTATTACTCAAAAAAAGGCTTTTTTATCCGGCCTAGAAACCTTTCATTATTCAACATCATTTCAAGAACCAGTGTCCCTTTAAATGATACGACAACAATTCAAAAGGCATTCAAGGAATATCGAAAATACAGAAATGAACCCCACGCCTGGAAAATATATATGAGAAGCTTGTTTGCCGTGCATTATGACAGAACAGAATTAATAGAACTGGCAGATAGTTTAGCCAAGGTATACCCTAACGATAGTGAAATACAACATACCCGGTTTTTTATAAGAGCAGGATTTGCAGGTATGAAGAGAGATTTTCCGGAAGCGCTGGAAAATTTACTGGGAATTATGAAACTCAATCCGAACGACTATGAGAACATGGAAAACATCGGAATTACCTATTACTTTTTAAAGGATTACAATTCGGCAGCATCCTATTTCAAAAGAGTTGTTGATGCAAGAGTTTATCCAAATGGTAAATCAGAATTCTATCTAGGAAACTGTTTATTACAACTCGGCAGAAAGGAGGAGGCCTGTAAATACCTGTATGTTGCCTCCAACAGGAATTATCAGGGCGCTGCAATCCTTTTCAATAAAAATAATTGCACCCTAAATACACAAAACCAATAGTAATAAATCATGCATTTATTATCTGAAAGGAATCCTTATTGTCTTTTCCGAATTCCTCACTATTGTTTTTTTACTTAATTTGCCATTTCAATCAAACAAAGCAAAAAAAAATGAATAAAAAAGTATCGCTTTGGCTGCTGTTACTCATCATTTGGATCTTTTCTATGATTACCCTAATGTTTGGTTGGGCAGTTGGATACATTC
>CAYJAM010000096.1:0-8029 GCA_964367725.1 uncultured Sphingobacterium sp.
TTTTCGAAAAGGTAGATAATATAACTTTTAACGAAGGTAAATTCCAGATCACTACGCCAGGAAACACTGTGTATGAGACGCCTATCGCTATTGCAGCCTATGGTAAAAGATCTAATCTTGATCAAAAATTGAACCGCAGTTTTTTTTACCGACGGAGTCCCTATCTGGGTGTAAAATACCATATCAAAACAGATCTTCCCGGTAACTTAGTGCGTCTTGATAATTTTCAGGGCGGTTATTGTGGGGTAAGTAAGATCGAAGATGATAAATTCTGTTTATGTTACCTCTCAGAGACAGCAAACCTTAAAAAATATTCGGGCATTCCGGAGATGGAAGAGGCGGTTCTTTTCAAAAACCCTTATTTGCAAACCTTGTTTAAAAACTCAGAATTCTTATTTGAAAATCCTGAAGTGATCAATGAAATTTCCTTTGAAAAGAAAACTCTGGTAGAAAATCATTTACTGTTTTGCGGTGATTCAGCGGGAATGATTACTCCATTATGCGGGAATGGAATGGCCATAGCTATTCATTCTGCGAAAATTCTTGCAGACAGTATTTTACGTTTTGCAAAAAAGGGTAACAGCATGAACAGAACTGCCCTTGAAATTGAATACAAGAATCAGTGGGAAAAACAATTTGCTCTCAGACTTAAAAGTGGCAGGCTGATTCAGAAGTTATTTGGAAACACCTTTATTTCTGACCTGACCGTATCAACTCTTGGAAAACTTCCGGCAATAACACAAATTTTGGTGAAAAAAACACATGGCAAAGCCTTAATATATTAACTTGCATCATGAAATTGTGGGTACTCGTATTTATCAATGCCTTGGCAGTTGCATTATCACTTTCGATAATCAACTTTTATTTTCAGCAAAATCTTCTCGACTTCTTCATCACCTTTTCTGTTTCACTGATAACCAGCTATCTGGTTTTCTACTACCTGATCGAAAGATTTGTTTACAGTAAGATCAAGCTGATCTATAAGCTGATTCATAACCTGAAGCTGGGGAAAGACCTGAAAGATGCATTAGGAGAATATGTTAGTGCCGACCCTATCAATGATGTTGAACTTGAAGTTAAGGAATGGGCGCGTGATAAAAAATCGGAGATCGATCAGCTAAAAGACCAGGAAAAGTTCAGGAGGGAATTCTTATCCAATATTTCCCACGAATTGAAAACCCCACTTTTTGCAATTCAGGGCTATATTGAAGCTTTGCAGGAAGGGGATATTGATGATCCTGAAATAACAAAGCAATTTCTTGAAAAAGCTTCCAGAAATGTCGACCGCCTGGCATTTTTCATTAAAGACCTTGATGCTATTTCAAAACTGGAAAGCGGGGAAATTCCGGTGAATTACGATCGCTTTAATTTAACCGATCTGATACATGAGGTAATTGATTCTCTGGAATTAAAAGCAAAAAAATATAATATCACTCTTCATTTTAAAGAAAAATATCATAGCCCGACCTGGGTATATGCCGACCGGGAAAAGATCAGACAGGTATTTGTAAACCTGATCGATAATTCCTTTAAATATGGCAAGAGCGGTGGAAGTACATCCATCAAAACCTTTGAACTTCATGACCAGATTTTGGTCGAAATCACTGATGATGGTATCGGAATTGAAGAAAAATATCTTCCAAGACTTTTTGAACGATTCTATCGTACTGATAAAAGCCGTTCCCGCCAAATTGGTGGATCTGGTTTAGGTCTGGCCATTGTGAAACATATTATTGAAGCACATCAGCAAACTATCACCGTAAGAAGTACTGAAAATATTGGCTCAACATTCGGCTTCACACTGCAAAGGGATAAATAAATCGGGTTTGTTTGTTAACATTAACTTAACATTGGGTTTGTAAATTTGCAGTATATTAAAATCCAACCCGATGTCACTGAACAGTATTTTCCAGTACTTTATCCCTAAAGACAAGAAATTTTTCCCTCTTTTCGAAAAAGATAGTGCAAACCTAATCCAGTTAGGAGAAAAGCTTGTAGAAGCAGTCAACACTGAAGATCTGGTACTTCGTAAGAAATTATTCAAAGATATTGAAGATCTGGAGCATACCGGAGATGAGATTACCCATCAAATCCACCTTGAGTTAAGTAAGAATTTTATCACACCATTCGACCGTGAAGATATTCACAGATTAGCGAGTGCAATCGATGATATTGCCGATTATATTCATGGATCTGCCAGTCGTATGGATCTTTATAATGTTACTATTATAACTCCCCCAATAAAAGATCTTGCCAGCCTGATCTTACAGGCATGCCAGGATCTGCATAAAGCCATTCACGAATTACGGGATCTGAAAAATATTCGTTTAATCGCAGATTGCTGCGTTCGTATAAACAGTATTGAAAATCAGGCTGATTATGTCTTTGACAAAGCTGTGGGTGAACTTTTCGATAATGAAAAAGATGCTGTGAACCTGATTAAATATAAAGAAGTACTCTCAGGACTTGAAACAGCTACTGATATGTGTGAGGATGCAGCTAATGTGCTGGAATCTATCCTGGTGAAAAACGCTTAATTACATCATTAAAGATATTACACCAGCCATATGGGTTTTACACTATTAATTGTAATCATTGTTTTAGCATTGGTATTTGATTATATCAATGGCTTTCATGATGCTGCGAATTCTATTGCTACTGTTGTTTCTACTAAAGTTTTAACTCCTTTTCAGGCGGTGGTTTGGGCGGCCTTTTTCAATTTTCTTGCTTACTGGATTTTCCATTTAAATGTGGCTGATACGGTAGCGAAGACTGCTGATACAATGAATATTAACCTGGTGGTTATTCTTGCGGGTGTTTTAGCGGCAATCTGCTGGAATTTATTAACCTGGTGGTTTGGAATTCCTTCCAGTTCATCACATACCCTGATCGGTGGATTCGCCGGTGCTGCAGTAGCGCATGGTGGTTTAGATGTAGTTAACCTTGGTGTTATCGGCAAAGTTGCTTCTTTTATTGTTCTGGCTCCAATTATAGGTATGATCATGGCGTATTTTATTACTGTGATCATTGTCAATATCTGCCGCTATGCCAATCCCTCAAGGGCTGAATGGTGGTTCAAAAAACTCCAGCTAGTATCTTCAGCTTTATTCAGTCTGGGTCATGGAGGTAATGATGCCCAGAAAGTAATGGGTATTATCGCAGCAGCAATCATTGTATATCTGAAAGATGCTAACCTAAGTGTTGATACCATGTCATCATGGCTCCACGTAGGTTACACAGTTATTGATGGTAAGGTAAAGATCAATCATATTCCCGAGTGGATTCCTATTGCATGTTATACTGCAATAGCGGCCGGTACTATGAGCGGCGGATGGAAGATCGTAAAAACCATGGGTACGAAGATCACAAAAGTGACTCCTTTAGAAGGTGTTGCCGCTGAAACTGCCGGAGCAATTACATTGTTCATGACTGAACACTTTAAAATACCTGTTTCAACAACACATACCATTACCGGTGCAATTATAGGAGTTGGATTAAGCAAACGTGTATCAGCAGTACGCTGGGGAGTTACAATCAGCCTTTTATGGGCATGGATACTGACTATACCGGTATCTGCAGCGCTGGCAGCGACACTTTACTTTCTGCTGAGTTTGTTTCTTTAATTGCTGATTTATTGCTAAACTCAAAGTACCAGGGTTATTTCATCACAATATCCTTTAACTCGATCTGAGATAATACTCTTAGTCGGCCTGCTTCATATAAGCTATCATACTTATCAACGGTAGTAACTGAGTCATCAAGTGGCATCTGGTAATTAACATAATCCTGGAAAATTACTCCACCAGCTTCCTGGGTTCTGAGTACCTCTCTGAAACGATTTCCCCCTGAACTATAAGCAAAATGATCCATACTGTAATCTTCCGTATCGAACCAATAATAAAACACATCACTATGGTCACCTGCCTCCTTTGACTTTTCGAAGGAAATTTCAATCTTATGATATGCTTTACCTTTGATCTTGCTTTTGCCCAGGTATTTCTTTACCACAGACACATCGTTTAATTTAAGGGGTAAGTATAGAAAATAAACAACAGCATTAAGCGACTGCCGGTATTTGTCTGAGTCCTTTTGATCCAGCTGTAACTCTTTACCATCCAGTATACGCTTAAAGCCTTCATTACTTAAAATATCATGAACATTACCTGTTGAGTCACTAAAAAAACGTTCATATTTAAACTGCCCGCCATTCTGCATAACTTTAAAATTGGCTGCCCTGAACTTAAATTCCAAAGTCGCATTAGTCAGCTTATCCATGTTATAAAAGGCAATGCTTTTATCTACAATTTTCCGGGCGTCGGGCTCATTACAGCCTGAAATGATAAATAACATTAAAATCAGGGAACTTAATCTGCTCATTTGTTTGAATTTTATTAACAAAAAGGGAAAAATCAAATTTATATAATTAAGCCTAATCAATCATTAGAACCATCAGAGTTCAAAACCGAATTTCAATCCTGCCGGTATTGATCTTACTCCCGGCCCGGGTTTTCCAGGCGGGTCCATCCTTGATCAGACGAATGGCTTCCGCATCACAGGCTTCTGTCAATCCTTTCAGAATATGCAAGTTTACAGGTTTTCCATTTCCGTCAATCTCAAAGGATAAAAGTACCGAGCCGCTGATATTAGGATCATTTGCAGGTTTACGTATATTATCCTCCAGGTATTTACGATAGATATCCCATCCCGGAACAGGTTGAACTGCCTGTTCAGGAGCATTGATACCTTCAGATGAAGCCAGAGACCTGCTGACAGATCCCTGCTCCTGAATGCGGAGTTTAGTGGCTGCAATACTTGTACCGCCTGAAGCAATCTCAGTACCTGATGAGGAAGGGGAAGCATTCAATTCAAACTCATTATTTGCGCCCGAAGTTGATTTGTAGGCAGCAATTCTTGTCTCTTCTGATGAAACAGGATATTCCTTCTCCCTGATAACCGGTCGGCTAGGGGCACCCTGAATCTCATTTTTAAGCGAATCACGATCGATGAGCGCAACCTGTACCTGCTTTTCTGTAAGAGGTCCGGAGCGGTTAACATTCATCCAGAAAAGGATTCCGGCAGTAATAAACAATACAGATGCTGATGCTGCCACACTTAAGCGCTGCCAGGTAAAGTCAAATACCTTCTTATTTTCCTGCAAATGAACAATCCGCTCATGCAATTGCCTTTGCAAAATACTCAGATCTGTACTGGGATTTGAGGTATGTGTATATCCTTCCAATGCCTCCCAAAGGAAAGGGTCAGTCAGGGCTTGTTTCTCGAGCCTATGCATTTCTTCATGATCCAGCTTTCCCTCAAGGTAGGCTCTGATCATCAAACTATCGGGGTAATTAGTGCTCACTGTTCTTCTCTATACAAATTTTCAGATTTCGTTTACCGTTCTGTATATAGCTTTTAACCTTATTCAGTTCAAAGCCAGTCTGATCTGCAACTTCTTTATAACATTTTTGCTCCATATAAAACAGATTAATGCTTACTTTCTGCTCTGATGGCAGATCTTCAATACATTTTGCCATTATGGATAACTTTTCTTCAGTATCATCCTCGATGTCAAGATGCACAAAAGCATCATTTTCCATAAAATTCTCATCAATACTTAGCATTTCGTGCTTTGAAGATGAACGGAGTGACATAAGACAATGGTTTCTGCTAAGGGTATAAAGCCAGGACTTGAAGTGTGTAACTTCATGAACCCTCAATTTTTTGACTAAATCCTCAAAGATCTGCATCACAGCATCTTTACTCTGTTCTTCATCCCGAAAGTATTTAAGGCATAAACCGAAAACCAGAGGCATATATTGCTCATAAAGCTTGCCGAGCAATTCAAGATTCCCTGTGCTGCGGTACTCAGCAAGCAGTTCAAGCTCGCTGATAGCAGTATTGCCGGATGAATTCTTATTAAATCTCAAGGTTACCGGTTTTTAAGCTAATCAAGTATAATTAATATTTGTGAATTTGGCAGGGGTTTTGCTAACTTATTAGAAGGAACTAGGAATAAAGAACAAGGATCAAGGAACCTTGTTGTAATTTGTGACCAATTCGTCTTTGCTCCTTTGTCTTTACTCAACAGCAATAATCAAAATTATGAGATTTCTAAAAATATTTGCCTTATCAACGGGTGTCTTCCTGCTATCATCATGTGATACTTTAAATCAGGCAGGCCAGATCCTTACTCAAACAGGACTTGGAAACCCGAGTGCCACCGAGATTTCACTGGGGCTAAAGCAGGCACTGGAACTGGGAACATCCGCAGGATCAGAAAGATTATCCCAAACGGATGGATTTTTTGCTAATGCGGCTATAAAAATCCTTTTTCCGGAAGAAGCACAAAAGGTAGAGCGTACCTTACGGAGTGTGGGCTTGAATAAACTGGCCGATAATGTCATATTAAGTGTAAACAGGGCTGCTGAAGCTGCTGCAATTGAAGCTAAACCAATATTTATTTCAGCCATTAAAGGAATGACCTTTAACGATGCCTCAAATATATTATTAAGTGGCCAGCAGGATGCAGCTACATTATATTTTCAACGGGTAACTGCTGATCAACTCCAGCAGAAATTTCAACCTATCATACAAAATAGTTTAAGTAAAGTAGGCGCTACCCGATACTGGACTGATGCTATTACTGCTTATAACAGCATTCCGCTTGTCGGAAAAGTAAATCCAGATCTTAGTGCTTATGTCACACAAAAAGCAATCGCAGGGATCTTTTTTGAGATTGCACAGGAAGAATTGAAAATACGTTCAAAGCTATCAGCAAGAACAAGCCCTTTGTTGCAGAAAGTATTTGCTTATGCAGACAGGAATAGGGGTTAAGCAAGCAGAACTTAATATTCAGGATATAGCGTATATCATTTAATTGATTCAGATAGCAATAATTTAATACAATCTGAACCGTTAATTTCGGTAAATTCATATTATGAAACTCAGAATTATAATCCTTAGTGCTTTTTTATTTAGTTCTATAACTTCATTTGCACAGTTCAAAATACCACAGGTCTTAAAAGAAGCAGCTAATGCCATTAAACCAGGCAGTCCAAGTCAGATTGAAATTGGAGACGCAATAAAAGAAGCCCTTGAAATTGGGGTTTCTGCAGGCACAGACCGACTGTCCCTTCAGAATGGATTTCTGGGAAATTCTGCAATCAAATTGCTTTTTCCTCCTGAGGCGAGAAAAGTTGAAAAAGCACTCCGAGGAATTGGCATGAACAAAGCCTGTGATGATTTTATTCTCAGCCTTAACCGGGCGGCAGAACTTGCGGCAAAAGAGGCTAAACCAATTTTTATCTCTGCGATAAAAGAAATGAGTGTTCAGGATGCATCTAATATATTACTTAGCGATCAGAAAAATGCTGCAACTACCTATTTTCAACGTGTAACCAGTAAAGCTCTTGGAGCCAAATTTAATCCTGTTATTCAGAGTTCACTGGATAAAACACAAGCAACAAAATACTGGACTGATCTCAGTACTGCTTACAATCAAATACCACTCGCCGGTAAAGTAAATACCGATCTTGCTGCGTATGCAACACAAAAAGCAATGGAGGGATTATTTCTTGAAATAGCTCAGGAAGAATTAAAAATTCGCGAAAATTCTGGTCTCAGGAGCAGTCCACTGCTAAAAAAGGTTTTTGGTTATGCCGATAAGAATAATAACGGGGTGAGTTTTCGTTAATTCCGGCTTCCGCCATAATATTAAGGACTTTAATGTTATGATTTGCTTGTCATTACGGTATGATGCAGAATAAAAAAGGTCTTTTGGCATAGTACCAAAAGACCTTTTCCTTTTATGGGGATTTTCTTTAAACCAGCAATCTTACAGGCTCTTCAAGCAATGCTTTTAACGTTTGCAGGAATGCAGATCCTGTGGCTCCATCAACAACGCGATGATCACAACTTAAAGTAACCTTCATAACATTTCCCGGAACAACTGCTCCATTTTTAACAACAGGAACCTGCTGAATTCCACCTACTGCAAGTATACATGCATCAGGCGGATTAATGATTGCTG
>CAYJAM010000097.1:0-8025 GCA_964367725.1 uncultured Sphingobacterium sp.
AGAACTGAAACTCATAATTATTACTCAGATCAGAATTAAATATTGAATTTCCACAAATTACATCATTCGTAATACGGTCTGTTGTTGTGTTTGAACGGCTATGACTATAATTAAATTCAACAAAGTTTTTGGCCCAGAGAGGTTCCATGTACGTAATGTTCGACCAAAGTGAAGAATTGTTATTTGTGTTGGCAATCAACTGATTTTGAACACGGGTTGAATCGCCCCCCGCCTGTTTGATCAGGTAGTTGTTTAACACATTACGGTCGTTATCCCCATTTGAATAGTTTAAGTTCCCGCTTATACTCATATTTCTTCCTTTTTTTGAGAACTTGTGATTGTAATAAAAGTTCGTTCCCATATTTAAATTGACAGAATTCGTTCCGGAAAGATTATTTCTGATTGTAGTAAGACTTTGCTGAGAAATGTCAAATATACCTGTGTTGTCAGAATTGTCTGAGTTATGAGAGAATCTGGGGGATATCCTGATGAAGTTTAAAGTATCGGGCTTTAACACCAGGTTGCCTGAAAAATTGTGGCTGTAATTATCACTGTTATTGTCAGTAACGGAATTTTCTAATCTGGTGAAACTTTCGAGAAAATTTTGTGAAAAAGTTTTACTCAGAGTAGCGTTTTTTCGATTGTTAAAACTGTATCCTGCATCTGCCGAAAGCTTTTTACTCCAGTCGTTCCGATAGTTCATACTAGCGGAGTTTGTGCTGGTAATTCCATTTGAATTTCCGCCACGCATATTGATATTGTTAATGGTTCCATCAAAGGAAAGCTGGCGTTCACCTTTGAAGGTGTTTCCTCTTAAACTTGTATTATAGCGGTCTTCATTTCCCAAACCACCAAAAATCCGTGCAGAATATCCCCGCTTTTTATCCTCCTGGATGGTAAGGTTCAATACTTTCTCAGCTGCTCCGGTTTTAATTCCGGTCAGGTTTGCATGGTCCCCGTAATCATCAATGATCTGAAGGTTTTTGATAATATCTGCAGGCAGGTTTTTTATTGCCGTAGCAACATCAGTCCCGAAGAAATCTTTGCCATTTATCCTGATCTTCGTAATTGGTTCACCCTGTGTGGTTACATTCCCATCAGCATCAACCTTTACACCAGGAAGTTTTCTAAGCATTTCATCTACTGCATCACCCTGTCTTACTGGAAAAGATGAGGCATTAAATGTAACAGTGTCTTCGCTGATTTTAATTGCGGTAACTGCTGTTATTACAACTTCATCTAAGGTATTCGAAGACGTTTTTAACTTTATTGGGGGAATTACCACTGCGTTGCTGCCGGTAATAGTATAGGCTTTGATAAAGGTTTGAAACCCAATAAATGCAGCAGAAAGTGTAAAATCAGGCCATTTTACATTTGATAAATTGAAATTTCCATCAATGTCAGCAGAAGTTTGTATGCTGTCCTTCCCGTTTTTTAACTTGATCAGAGTGCCGGTTAATGGAACTCCGGCTGTGTCGAGTACACTTCCTTTTACCTGATAATTCTGCGAATAACTTAATAGGGAGTAGGAAGCTAAAAATAGGGTAAGGAAAAATCTTCTCATAAATTATTCGTTTCGGGTATATGCTTATTAAAATCTCTAAAACATTTAGATACCCGGAGGATATGATGGTTTAAATTTTTAAACTGCCGTTTTTTATAATGGGTGCAAATATAATCTTAAGCCCGATTTGAGCCATTTTATGTTCAGTATTGTTACAAAGTTTGTACAATGATATTACATTTTGATTTTCAGGAGACATTAAGGACGGAATACTTAGCCATTAGGACTTATTTTGGGATTTTTATCGCAATGTCAAACTTATTGAATACAGAAGTGTTTACGTACCCATAAAGCGTTCTGCTAAATATTTAAATGAAAAAGAAGACCTGCAATATCAAATAAATTGTATTTTTAGTTCCGGGAATTTGTGGTTTCCGGAAGTTTCATTCAGGAGATTTTACCTTTTTTTAATTATCTATGAAAAGAAGACAATTCATGTCAAACTCGCTTTTGGCGGGTTTAGGAAGTATTAGCCTAAATGCATTCGGATCTGAGCATCATCCTGCTCCTGAACATGGAATTGATCTGAAATCAGCAGATCTGGATCTGAACAACCTTCATGAATTTTATCATGCTGAGATATTCAGGAGATTTCTCCCGAATATGGATAAGTATGTAATTGACCATCAGCTTGGTGGTTTTATGACTTCGATAGACATTACTAATGGAAAGCAGGCCAATTCGAATAAGACTGCCTGGTTTGAAGGAAGAGGTATGTGGACCTATTCCTTTCTTTATAATAACCTCGAAAAGAATCCAAAATACCTCGAAGTTGCACGTAAATCAAAAGATTTCATTCTAAAACATCTTCCTAAGGACGATAAATTTTTCACGTCCTCTTATAGTAATGATGGAAAGCCTTTGTCAGGCCCCGGTGATATATATTCCAGTTTATTTGTAGCTGAAGGTCTTGCAGAGTTTGCAAAAGCCTCGGGTGATAAACAGTATTTTACGATTGCCAAGAAGATTATTTTATCCTGCCTTGCCAGATATGATAGTCCTGATTATGATTATTATGTAGCTTATTTGAATCCCGGTGCAACAAAAATACCAGGGCCACGGGTATTGGGGCATTGGATGGTATTTCTGCGGGCTGCCACACAGATTCTGGAGAATGGCCCTGATGCAGATATGGAGAAATTAGCTGACCGCTGTCTGGATGCTTGCCTGAATCATCATTTAAATCCTCAATATCAATTGTTTAATGAGGTTTTAAACCATGATTTCAGTCGCCCTGATAACTCATACAAAGATTTCTCTTATACGGGCCATGGAATAGAGATGTGCTGGATGTTGCATTTTGAGGCTGCCCGTAGAAAGGATAAAAAGCTTTTCGATCGGATAACAGAGATATTTAAAAGGCATGTCAGTGTAGCACATGATGATGTTTATGGAGGTTATTTCAGAGCATTGGATCATGTTGATAATAATGTATGGAAAGTAGATAAAGTGCTCTGGCTGCAGGAAGAAGTACTGATTGGTAGTTTGTTTATTGCTGAACATACCGGAGAAGCATGGGCAAAACAATTATTTAATGAAAGCCTTGAATATGTTCGGAAAAGTTTTGCCAAGCCTGGCAATTTGTTTTGGGCCTCTGCCGGTGACCGTTTTATGAATGACTATGCAAAAATGAGGGCTGAACATTATCATCACCCACGGCATTTGATGTTGAATCTGCTTGCCTTAAAACGAATGATTAAACGTAATGGCAAACCATCCGGACTTTTCGGATGATATCGGCCAATTAAAATTAATTGAAAGTATATGATTAATAAGGATTATTCCAGACGTAATTTTTTAAAACAGAATACCCTTGCAGGATTGGGTCTGATCGGTTCTGCCACGCTTGCAGGTTCTATTCTGCCACTTGATGCCCAGGCTTCACAATCTCAGGATTTGAAAAAGATTACTGGGCTCGATCTTAGAAAACTGCGTGCACAATATAAAGAAGCCTTACTCAACAAATTTATTCCCAACCTGGGTAAATTCGTAGTTGATCATGAGCTTGGTGGATTTATGTGCTCGGTGGATATTCTTACACGAAAATTGGTGAATACTACCAAACGTGCATGGTTTGAAGGCAGGGGAATTTGGATGTATTCTTTTCTTTATAATAATTTAGATAAAAACCCTGATTACCTTGAGATAGCCCGTAAATCCAAAGACTTTATCTTAAAGCGTTTGCCTGCAGACGGAAGCTATTATATTTCATCTTTTACAAAAGAGGGTGAGCCAATTGGTGATACCGAAGGGGATATTTACGGAAACCTTTTTGTAGCAGAAGGACTGGCTGAATATGCTAAAGCGACAGCTGAACCCAAATACATGGATCAGGCCATAGAAATAGTACTGAAGGCTGTACAGCGTTATGACAGGCCTGAATTTACTTATATTTACAAGGCTGAGAACAGAGTTTCAGGGCCAAGGATCTTAGGCCACTGGATGATTTTATTAAGCGTTTGTACCCAGATTCTTAGGCAGAGAAGTGATAAAGAGATCAGGGCACTTGCAGATCGCTGTGTAGATGCCATTATGAATCATCACCTGAATAAGGATTACAGACTTTTAAATGAAGCTCTTGCACACGATATGAGCCCACTTCCTGATCCTGTAGCCTCCCAATACGGTGATATGGGTCATGGATGTGAAACTCTGGCATTTGTGATGAATTACGCAGTACTGATTAAAGACCCTGAACTATTTAAAAGAGCATCAATAGAATTTAAGAGACATGTCGATTCCTCCTGGGATGATGTTTATGGTGGTTATTATCATGAGCTCACTCATGTGGACAAAAACATATGGACTCTGAATAAATTACGCTGGGTTCATGAAGAGATTCTGATTGGCGCCATGATTCTGATTGAACATACAGGTGACGAATGGGCGATAAATTGTTATGCTAAAACTGAGGAATACATCAGAAAGAATTATGTTCGTCCTGAGTATGCATTTGTCATTGATAGTGGCGATAGAAAGATGCAAAAGCATACCCAGGTGAGAGCGGAGCATTACCATTATCCACGACAGCTTATGGTTGGAATACTTGCAATAGATAGGATATTAAGCAGGGCTGAGAAGCCTTCAGGCTTGTTTTCATAAAATACAGCAGTCCAGTATATTGATACTGGTTTGTTTTATAGATAATAATTATAATAAAGTTTCCTGATGACTAAGAAAAAATATGAAGGCCAGGCATTTTATAATGCCCCATTTGTAGTTGACAGTTTTAACGGCATGCCTTACCGGGTTCTCGGCAGATCCGGATTAAAGGTTTCAAACATTGGACTGGGAACATGGAAAATGGGGTATCCGGAAAGTGGGGATGACTCCCGTATCGATAAGAAAAACTCGTTTAATATTCTTGACAAAGCCATCGATCTAGGTGTAACCTTCTGGGATACTGCAAACAGATATAATAATGCTTCAGGAAATTCTGAGCGAATTATTGGAAAGTGGTTTAAGAAAAATCCTGAACAAAGACGAAATGTGGTTCTCGCGACAAAAATGGCCGGAACAATGGATGGATTAAGTCCCAACCATTGCGGGCTTTCGAGAGGTAATATCATGGAAGCAGTTTATGCCAGTCTTGAAAGACTTCAAACTGACCATATCGACTTACTTTATTTTCACAGATTTGATGGAATTACACCTCCTGAAGAAAGTCTGGCGGCAATTGAAGATTTGGTAAAGCAGGATCTGATACGCTATTTTGCTGTGTCAAATGCCAGTGTGGATATTCTTAAAACCTATCAGGCTGTTCAGTCTCAAATGTCTGTAAGAAGCCGGATACTTGCTGTGCAGAATCAGTTTGATCTGCTCGATGGAGAAGCTAAGGATGATAAGGGGGTTTTAAATTATTCTTCAGAACAGGGGATATCCTTCATAGGCTGGAGTCCAATGGCCAGGGGGCTGCTGACAAACAGGTACCTAAATCCTGTAAATGTAGGTCCTGGCGACCGTTTATTCGATGAGGGCGACCTGAAATCAAAAACAAGCCCTGAAAATATGACTAAACTACATGCCCTTGCGGCTGTTTCTGATGAAATGGGAGTTGAGCTCAGTCAGCTAGTTATGGCATATATGCTTACAATGAAGGGGATGGGGCCAATCATTCCATCTTCCTCCAGTGTGAAGCAGCTAGAATCTAATGCAGCAGCTGGAAAACTCGTTCTAACAGATAAGCAAATTGCCAGGGTAAAGAAAATTGTAAACTATTAAAGAAATCCAAATGTCCTCTTTCAGATCTATTTTCGCTGCTTTTTCTATTCTGGTTCTGACAACAATCAGTGGTTTTGCTCAGTCTAAGAAACTGGAGCAGGAAGCCCGTTCTGCAATGTTAGCTGCAACCCGTTTTATGGTAGAAAAGGCAAGTGTTAACGGGGGCTATGTGGCTCATTATCTTCCTGATTTCTCACGCCGCTGGGGAGAATTGGAAGGTTTTAAAACTCAGGTTTGGGTTCAGGATCCAGGTACCGTAAGTATGGGCAATGTGTTTCTCGACGCTTATAAAGCAACCGGAGATGAATATTATTACGCAGCAGCAGAAAAAGTTGCATCGGCACTGATATGGGGTCAGCTACCTGAAGGTGGATGGAATTATATGATCGATTTTGCCGGAGACCGATCCTTAAAAACCTGGTACAACACGATCGGAAAAAACGCCTGGGGATTTGAAGAGTACTATTTTTATTACGGTACTTCTACTTTTGACGATTCCAATACTTCGGGGCCCGCTTCCTTTCTTCTCAGACTTTACCTTCAGAAGATGGACAGCAAATATAAACCGGCACTGGATAAAGCTATTCAGCTAACAATTGACAGTCAGTATCCGCTAGGCGGCTGGCCGCAGCGCTTCCCTTTAAAAGACAATCATCCGAAAAATGGCAAAGAAGATTATTCAGCATACTATACATTTAATGATGAAGTAACATCCGGAAATATCGATTTCCTGATTCAGTGTTATGTTACCCTTGGAGAGGAGCGTTTTTTGGATCCGATTCGACGCGGAATGAATTTTTACCTGATCACACAACAGGGAAACCCACAGGGTGGATGGGGACAACAGTACAATATGGACCTTCAGGTTGCCCATGCACGAAGTTATGAACCACCTGCATTGATGCCCGGATTTACCTATACCCATGTTTTGCTCCTGATGAAGTATTATCAGTTGATGGGCGACAGAAAATTCCTGGCACGTATTCCGGATGCAATCCAATGGCTTGAAAGCTGTCGCTTACCCGCTGAACAAAGCCTTGGGGGAACGCGTACCCATGCTACCTTCATTGAGATCGGCACCAATAAAGGGCTTTATGCTCACCGTAAAGGAACAGGAGTGAAGGATGGTCATTACTGGTGGGATTATGATGATAGTAATTTACTTGCGCACTATGGTGGTAAAACCAATATTAATATTCAGTTTTTGAAAGATGAGTACCAACGGGTAAATGCACTTTCAGCTGAGGAAGCAACAAGGAATTCACCTCTAAAAGCGGGAATGATCAAAGATGGCACTTTACCTCAGACCCAGCCTTTGACAGTTAATTCAGCCGGAGCTATTCCTGACGATACTATGGTGTCGGGTATAATCAAAGCCTTGGATCAGGATCGATGGCTGGTAAAGCACATTCAAATCAGCAGACCTTTTTCGGTTTTACCGGATGGCTCGGAAATGAATACTGCGAAACTTAGTGATGAAAATGGGAAGGGTATTGTCGATGCATCTGAACAGCAATATATTTCGACACGTGAGTATGAAAAGAATATGGGATTATTAATCAGGTATTTAAAAAAATAAAACATTCTGAATGACATTCAAGAAACAATTTCTGAAAAATCATAAGAATCCGGCAATCAGAACCGGAATGGTGTTAATACTTATTGCGCTTGTAATAATTTCATGCTCCAAAATTTCCAGGACTCTGCCAGCCGGATCACCCGATAACGGCGGATTGTTTCTTCCCGACAACTTCGAGGCACTTGTTGTGGTCGACAGTATTGGTAAAGCCAGGCATCTGGCAGTGAATGATAATGGAGATATCTATGTCAAATTAACTTTTAACCGCGCAATGAAAGGTTCAGGTGGTACTGTAGGATTGCGTGATCTGAATAAGGACGGAAGGGCAGACTCAATCGTATATTTCGGCGATTATAAGGATATAGGCGGCTCTGCTGTTGGTATGACCATTCATGATGGCTATCTCTACACCAGTACTGTGAATCAGGTACTCAAAAATAAACTGACACCTGGTAAGCTGGTTCCTGAAAGTAAAACTGAGGTAGTGCTTACTGACCTTGATCCAAATGTTGCAAAAAATTGGCACACCACTAAACCTGTTGCCTTTGATCGTAAGGGATATATGTATGTTCCTTTTGGTACACCTTCAGATGCTGGTCAGGATATTAAAAAATACGGTCCGATTGGAATTCCCGGTGGTAAAGGTTTGGATCCATCACCT
>CAYJAM010000098.1:0-7889 GCA_964367725.1 uncultured Sphingobacterium sp.
ATAAGTCGGTTTACCTGGGAAAAGGAGTATTAAAGGCTGTAGAAAATGTAAATGATAAAATCGCACCAGAGTTAAAGGGAATTGATGTTTTTGAGCAAAACAGTATAGATACTTTGCTGATTGCAATAGATGGAACTGAAAACAAGGGAAATCTTGGAGCCAACGCTATTCTGGGTGTTTCTCTGGCTGTTGCCAAAGCTGCAGCACAGGAAAGTCGCCAGCCTTTATACCGCTATATAGGTGGTGTAAATGCCAATACTTTACCTATTCCGATGATGAATATTGTTAATGGTGGCTCACACTCTGATGCTCCAATCGCCTTTCAGGAATTTATGATCATGCCGGCAGGTGCTTCTTCATTTTCTGAAGCATTACGCTGGGGAACAGAAGTGTTTCATACTTTAAAAAAGATTCTACACGATCGGGGTTTATCAACAGCTGTTGGCGATGAGGGAGGTTTTGCACCTAAGTTTGAGGGAACTGAAGATGGGGTAGAAACAATATTGCAAGCGATCGAAAAAGCAGGCTACACTCCTGGAAAAGATATCTTTCTGGCATTTGACTGTGCTGCTTCTGAGTTTTACAAGGACGGAAAATATGATTACACCAAATTTGAAGGTCCAAAAGGTGCAATCAGAACAAGTGCTGAACAAGCGGATTATCTTGCCTCTCTGGCAGAAAAATATCCAATCATTTCCATTGAAGATGGGATGGACGAGGATGACTGGGATGGATGGAAATTATTAACCGAAAAAATTGGCTCAAAAGTTCAGTTAGTGGGCGATGACCTGTTTGTTACGAATGTAAAGCGCCTGCAGCAGGGTATTGATACTGAGACAGCTAACTCAATTCTGGTTAAAGTAAATCAGATCGGAACATTGACTGAAACAATTAATGCAGTTTCATTAGCTCAAAATAGCGGTTATACCTCGGTTATGAGTCATCGCTCAGGTGAAACTGAAGACTATACAATTGCCGATCTTGCTGTCGCATTAAATTGCGGACAAATCAAAACCGGTTCTGCATCACGTTCAGACAGGATCGCAAAATACAATCAACTACTTCGTATTGAAGAAGAACTTGGAAGCAGTGCCCGCTTTTTGGGAAAGAACTTTAAATACGTTAAATAATCGAAAAACTTCCTTATTAACCCGGGCATTAATTCTGTATGTTAATAAGTTGATAATAAGCCTGATTAAAACATCCCTGAATTATAAATCCAGGGATGTTTTTGTTTTATATTTGTATTAATGTATCGTTTTTTAGATCTGATTCGTAATAAGTATTTCATTGCAGGCATTGCATTTCTGACCTGGATGTTATTTTTCGACCGTAATGATCTGATGTCGCAATATGAATATCGTACTCAACTGAACAAGCTTGAGGCTGAAAAAGAATTCTATCTCAGGGAATCAGCAAAAGCAGTTAAAGACCTCAATGAACTGACTACAGACAAGACAAAGCTGGAGAAGTTCGCCCGCGAAAAATATCTCATGAAAAAAGAGAATGAGGATGTTTTTGTGATTATTACCGAAGAAGCAAAGAAAGAAAAATAGATTCCAAACCCCTGGAATTTAAAGCTATTCTACTAAGTAATAAATCTTCATTATTCTTGAAGCCATAGTTAAATAGATGATTTCCCAAAACCATTATTCTACAAACAAGAAACCAAATAGATTATAGGATGAATGCAATACAATTGTTAATAACACTGCAATAAGTTCATTTTTGTTTTTGTAAGTGTATATATAAAAATAATTTAGAAATAACCCATTTATAAAAGACGCTACCACATAAAGCCAATGATACCAATGGGCCTGCGAAAAAACAAAAGACATGAGAATGATAATAATTGATGTATTATTAATTCTTGTTTTATTAATTATTCTATAAAGGAATAATTGAAAAATCAGAGTCTCGATTATTGGAGCAAGTACCACCGCTAAAAGAAGCATCTCCTTCTCAGATAGTTCTTCGAAAATTGCATTTTCAAGCTTAAAGTATCTAGAGTTAATGTAAGTAAATACATACCCATTGATAAGCTTAAACAGAAATATCAGAAAAAATAATCGAATGATTTTTTTGCCTTCTAACTTAATCATATTTCAAATTTGTTAGCAGACTATGTAAAATAGTCTGCTAATTTTTAATTTTACTTGTAAGCCATTGGATTACCAAAATTTGGATTACCATTTACTGAATCAGAAAGATCAGATGCAAAACGAAGTGCCCTTGTAGTTGCATAAAGCACATCATAAATAAAGTTTCCAAGTCCTCCTCCTTCAATATTCATCAATTCCTCTGTTGTTAATTCTTGTAGTTTCATAATTTATTGCTTTTAAAATTTATTGTTATAAGTCCCGTTCCAACCATCAGAAATACCTGCTTTAACCGCATCCCAATTCGATGCGAGTTCATAAGCAATAGTTCCCCAAATAGATGCTTTAAGCCAATTACCTCCCTCAAAATTGATTAATTCTATAGAATCAAGTTCAATTACATTTAATGGTTTCAAATCCATATTTTCTTAATTTCAATTGAATATTGATCTTTAGAAATTGCATTTTTTTTAAAGATCTTTTCAATTTTTATTTCACCTACTCTTTACAGGCTTTTCGGTTTCTGCCTTCTGCTGTACAGCATTGATCGCGATAGCCTAAGTAAAACATCTTCAGTGCAAAAAAACTATAGTGAAGTAAATAATTGATTAAAAAAAATATCTGACAATCAGTAAATTAAAATGAATGAGATCTGATAAGCGACAATAGGGTGAAGCGAATTCAATCTTACGGATAGGCATGATTCTAGGATTTAATGGTTACAACGAGAAATTGGGTGAGCCGTACATCTGTTCAGAACGATTCGCACACTATGGATGAATGCAGTAAATTAATTAATGAATCAGCAAGAGCTTAGGGCTATGAGACCATTGTTAGGTACAGAATTATATCCATCCCTAAAACCCCTTGCCATATCATCCCAATAAAGAAAAACTGTCAAAAAGATAAAAAAAAGACTAAAAACCAGATTAATTTAGAATACTTTTTCATAGGTAATTGAATTTAAGTATCAGATTAAAAAGAATTGAAAGTTAAAATAATCATAATTTCCTGTCTGCAGAATTTTATGGCTGATAAATGAGTGAACGGTAAACAGAAAGTCTTCATTTATAATTATGCTATCCCTGCATTTCCTCCTCTGTTAGGGTTTTAAAATCAATGGATATCTTCATCTGAAAACTTCGGCTATAATAATAAGTACCCAACTGACGGGAATATACAATTGGAACCTCCCGAAGTTTTAACTCATCAATCAATTTATAGACCATCGAAGTAGATAAATTCAGTCTCTGCGCCAGCTGACCCGGAGTGCCTGTACGCCGATGCTTGATCAACTCATGCAGACGGTTAATACGCTCAATTTGTTCCAGCAGCTTCATTTTACTTCAATTAAACTTCGGAATTGCATGGGCATTTGCTGTAAACATAATTTATAATATTCTCCCTGAGAAGCTATTAGTTCAGCATGTTTTCCCTCTTCTACTACTCTTCCATCTTTTAAAACGATGATTTTTCCGGCAATTTGAATGCTACTTAGGCGGTGTGATATTACAATTACGGTCTTCTTCTCTGAAAGCAAAAATTCAATTGCATTCTGAACATATCTATCAGACACCGGGTCAAGGGAAGAACTCGCTTCATCCAAAATGAGGATTTCAGGATCGCGGTACAGGGCCCTTGCAATTGCAATCCGCTGCTTTTGTCCACCAGAAAGGCTCGTCCCATTTTCGCCAAGCTGGGTTTGAAATCCATTAGGCAAGTCATCAATAAATTTGGTAATTCCAAGCATTGTACAAATACCCAGGATCTTCTTCATATCAGGCTCATCATCCCCAATAGAAATATTAGTACTTATATCTGCGGCAAAAAGGTCTACCTTTTGTGGTACAACACCAATTATATGCCGCAAGGATCTATTAGTAATATATTTCATCTCATAATCACCAATAAAAACATGCCCGCTTTGAACCGGATAAATGTTCTGCAGGATTGACATCAGGGTTGATTTTCCCGATCCGCTCTCCCCGACAATTCCTGTCATCTGCTGATATGGGATCTCTAAATTGATTTTATCAAAAACCATGACCCTCGAACCATATCGAAAGGAGACAGCAACGAATCTGATGTTCCCAAGGTTTGATCTTTCGAGTTCAAACTTATGGTCCTCATTCTCCTGTTCCATATCCATGATTTCAAATAAGCGATCGGAGGCAATAATCGCATCCTGTACGGTTTTATTCATCCCTACAAAAGAAGAAACTGGCCCGGTAAAATAGCCGATCAGGGTATAAAAAGAGAGTAATTCTCCCGGTGTGATTTGTCTGTCCATGACAAAACCTGCACCTGTCCATAGCAGTAAAATGGTAAATGAATTGGAAAGCAACTCAGTGGAAGAACCTGAAAAAACAGTATTCAGACCCGATTTATAAACCGTAGCCAGGAGTTTCATAAACCGCATTTCTGTTTTCTGATTTGAATGATCCTCCAGCCCAAAACGCTTGATGGTTCCAATCGCATTCAGACTTTCAACCAACTGCGATTCCAGGTCAGCCGAATTCTCCATTAACTTGCGCTGTACCTTCCTATTGAGCCTGTTGGTTATCAGATAAATACCGGCATAAAGTGGGATGATGAACAAAACAAACATTGCAAGCTTCCAGTAATAAGTAAACATCATTCCGAAAGCAAAAACCAGCATGAAAAAGCTTATGGCTAGATTTATGGATACATCATTTATAAAAAATCGAATCTTTACTGCATCTCCAATCCTGGAGGTAATTTCACCTACCCTCATGGTATCAAAAAATTGCTGAGGTAATTTTAGAAGGTGTTTATAATAACCCAGAATGAGTCTGGCATCAATCATCTGTCCGGTTCGAATAATAAAAATGTTTCTTAAAGTTCCTATAAAAACCTGCAGCAATAGAATAAGAAGCATCCCGACGCTCAGAAGGTTTAGTAAATTCCTGTTCCCATCAACCAGTACAAAATCTACAATCTTCTGAACATAAACAGAGGTCGAAAGGCCCAAAATAGTGTAAATTATCGCACCAAACAGAGCCTGTACGAGAACAGAACGATGAGGATGTAAAAGTATGCGGAACCGCTTAAACGAACTTATATTTTGGTTTCCCTTAACAAAATTATCATCCGGTGCCAATAAAATAAGCACTCCGGTCCACACCTCTCTGAAATCACTTAGCTTCATCACATGCAATTTTCCATCAGCAGGATCCATTATGCTGATCTTTTGCTTATTTATCCTGTAGATAACGATGTAATGTTGAAGCTGAGCATTGACTACGACATGTGCGATGGCTGGAAGCGGTATTTTGAATAGGCTTTCAAAACTTCCCTTAACCCCTTTTGCCTCAAATCCAAGTCGGACTGCAGCCTCCAACATACCGGCAATATTGGTCCCCTTTCTATCTGTTCCCGCATGCTGGCGAATTCTAGCAAGTGGAACATCAAGATTATAAAATCTTGCAACTGAAGCCAGGCAAGCTGCCCCACAATCAGACATATCACGCTGTTTTACCCGGATGTTCATATTTTTGCAAACGCAGCTAGAAGATTTGGATTTAGCCAATGGTCGAGCTTATCATAAAGCAAATCGAATAAAGTACGCTCTGCGACCATAAAGCGGGCAGTAAAGCTCATACCCTTTTTGAGGTATCCTTTATATTCATTCTTAAGTTTCAAATGATCGCTCTCAAGTACACAACTTACCTTGAATATGGCTACTCCCTGTTCCGAAAAAACAATATCATCTGAAATATCAATTACTTTGCCCGAAATCAAACCCCATTGATTGTAATTGAAGGCATCAACCTGAAAGTTTACCAACTGACCTTTTCTGATAAGTCCAATATCCGAAGGCTTAACATAACAGATTGCTATCAATTGAGTATTTGGCGAGATCTCTGCAATCTTTTGGTTTGCAAATACATAAGAACCTTTCTGTATACCAACCAGGCTTTGTACCGAACCAGCAACAGGTGTCACAAGTGTAAACAACTTATTCTGTTCTTCAATTTCAGCCTTCCGGGAAAGTAATTCACTCAGCTCCTTTCGATAGCCCCCAGCTTCCATTTCCCATTGTGATCTCCATCGGTTTATAAGCAGGGTCTGATCAGATATAGCCTTATCTAATTCAAACCTGAATTTTTCACTTTCTGATAAAGTAATTGCTCCATTTTCATACAGGGTATTATACCTTATATGATTTCTTTCTGCCTTATCTCTATTTAAAAGGCATTCTTCGAACTCCTGTCGGAAATGCAGCCATGAGGCTCTATACTGCTCTGTTATGAATACAGGGCTTATTGATGACGTATCCTGAGATCTAACAAGATTGACCAGACGTGCCACATCTCTAAGAAGGTGTCTGAGTTGCTCTGATCGCCTGCTTAATATTTTGCTTTGTTGAAGGGGTAAAGAGGAATCAATGAGCAGAACAGTATCCCCTGCTGCTAAACTTTGATTATCTTTTATCCTGACCTCGACTATCCTTCCACTTACCGAAGCAAAAAGTTCTGTACGTTCTATTGATGACTGTATAACACCCTGACTATTAATACTAATTTGAATAGGAATGAATGGCAACAATATCAATGCAAGGATGGTTGCAGATAGGATGATAGTATAAATAATCCAACTGCCTGAACCGGAATGGTACTTATATCCAATCGATGTTATAAGAGTATGCTGGTCATTCCTGGCTGATACTGACATTTCTGGGAATACTTTTAAAGTTCCAGGTAATTATCAAGATCTATTTTCAATTACCTGAATAAATGTACTCCTGAAGAATTCAGTTCAGAATTTAATGCGAAGTTTTTTAGTAAGCGGTATATCCTGTCAGGTTAACGGCGGGTAATTTAGGAGATGAATAGTTTCAGTTGTCAAAGTATAAGGAAAGAAATTTAAGAAGGGTAAGGCGATCTATTCAATCCTGTCAAGCTCATCCAGGAGATCGTCGAGCCCATCATCAGTTTTTTTTATCAATTTCTTAACCTGCATATAGAAAGAATCAAGACCTTCGATATCAGGCGAATAACCACCATATTCCAGCAGGCCAATTTTCGTGTTTAAATGATTAAAGAGTTCAAAAGAAATTGTACCAGCACTTTTCCCGATATAGATCTTAAAGTTGCCGATGGATGTGTAAAACGTATTTCCATCCGCTTCTTCACTCCAGTGCAGTTTTCCCTCTTTGCTTAGTTTCCTGACCCTATTATAAACAGACAAGGTTTTATTCGTTTCCATAGGATTAAATTAAAGATTTAAATTTCACCATTTCGCTTTCTTGAAAGCCATTCCAGACTTAATAAAGCAAGTATCATAAAAAATAATAGTTTAAGATCTATAAGCTCAGTATACCTTGGATTTTCATAAAATACCGATTTCACCTGCTCATTTTCCCTTATCAATGCAGGTAATTCATCAAGCTGAGCAGGAAACAACCTTTGACCTCCATTCTGCGCTGCCAAAGCATATAATAACTGATGGTTTGCGATACTCTGTTTGTATTCAGAATCCTGTCTGCTGATTATAAATTGTCCTTCTGCTAAATGTTTTACATTCCCCAGAGTCGTTCCGGCAGTATAATTATATTCTCCGGCTACTAATTCTCCGGCATCAAGTTGATATGAGTTTAAAACCCGTGAAAAAACGAATGAATAGCTTTTCCCTTCTTTGTTGGTCAGGGAGATATTGACATCCGGAGTATTTACCAACTCGAATGCATCATTATATAATTCCGCATTCAGGATAACATGTTCATTTTCATCAAAAGTATTCTTTGATGCATAAACCCTGAATTTACGT
>CAYJAM010000099.1:0-7867 GCA_964367725.1 uncultured Sphingobacterium sp.
ATTAGATACAGATCCAATCCATGTTCAAAGAAAAACCTACAAGCAGATCTAATTCGAAAATATCTTCAACCTCACCCTTTGTTTTAGAAACAAAAAACTTACATAACAATCGCTAATAATTTCATAAAAAAGATTGAATTATCTATCTTCGGCTTGTCATTTCAAATGTGTCTGCAAAGGCGTTTTTGAACAGGAAAAAGGCAGATTTTAATTAAAATCTCAAACAGGTCCGATCTCAAATTAAAAACAAATCATAAAATGAAAATTACAGTTGTAGGAGCCGGTGCAGTAGGTGCAACCTGTGCTGATAACATCGCCAGAAAAGAATTAGCAGAAGAACTTATTTTATTAGACATCAGAGAAGGTTTTGCCGAAGGTAAAGCGATCGATATGATGCAGACTTCAGCCCTTTTGGGTTTTGATACAAAAATCAAAGGTGTAACCAATGATTATGCTGCTACTGCAGGATCTGAAGTGGTTGTAATTACTTCAGGATTGCCACGTAAACCGGGAATGACCCGTGAAGAGCTGATCGGTACCAATGCAAACATTGTAAAGAGCGTTACAGAAAACATCCTGAAACATTCTCCAAATACGATCATCATTGTGGTTTCTAACCCAATGGACACCATGAATTACCTTACACTTCAAACTTCAGGTCTTCCAAAGAATAAAATTCTGGGAATGGGTGGAGCTTTGGATTCTGCAAGGTTCAAATATTACCTGAGTGTTGAACTGGGTTGTTCACCTGCAGATCTGAATGCAGTGGTTATCGGCGGACATGGAGATACTACCATGATTCCATTGATCAACCATGCTACCTGGAACAGCATTCCTGTTACTCAGTTATTAACTAAAGAGCAGCAGGAAAGAGTAGTTTCTTCAACTATGGTTGGCGGTGCTACCTTAACCAAACTGATCGGTACTTCAGCATGGTATGCACCAGGTGCCGGTACTGCAGCAATGGTTGAAAGTATTGTACGCGATGAGAAAAAATTAATTTCCTGCGGTGTTGCTCTTGATGGTGAATACGGTCAGAAAGATATCTCTCTTGTTGTTCCTGTTATCATTGGCAAAAACGGATGGGAAAAAATCCTTGACTTCAAACTTTCTGATGCTGAGCAGGCTGAATTTAACAAGAGCGCAGATGCAGTACGGAATATGAACCAGGTTCTCAGAGATTCAAATCTTATCTAAACGCTTAATGAGCGAAACTAGAGTTCCTTTAGAACTGGTAAATTTACACAACGACGGCTTCCACTTATTGGTGGAAGTTGTTGTTTTCGGGCAATCCTTCAATGTGGTGCTGGATACCGGAGCTTCGAAAACAGTTTTTGATAAAACCGTGATCGAGAAGCATATGAAAGACGCTGAATTAATGAGTTCAGAGCTTTTATCTACCGGTTTGGGAACGAACAGCATGGAAAGTCATACGATCATTCTCCCTGTTCTGAAGATCGGAAAATTTAAATTAAAGAATTTCGAAGCTGCTGTGCTGGACCTCAGCACGATAAGCCATGCTTATTCAAGCCTGAACCTGCCGCCTGTAATTGGAGTTTTGGGCGGGGATATTTTACAGCGCTATAAAGCAATTATCAATTACAAAAAACTGCATTTAAAACTTTTTCGTTAAAAGACTGTAATTAAACCTTTAAAAATCATTAACTTGATTTAAAATAAGGGTATGAAATGCTTCCTGCTCATTTTCTTATCATTCCTTGCACAGGATATTCTGGCTCAGAATATAAGTGGGAAATGGTTTGGGAAAATCACGCAGGGTCCGGGGGGATATAGTGAGCTCTATGACCTCGAATTCAATCTCAGCCAGAGAAAAAACATCTGGGGTGATTCCTATGCATTTAAAGACAATTCGGTCAGGATACGCATTGGACTATCCGGAAAAATAGATCGTGACAGCATCAGACTTTCTGAAAGTATCGACTGGATACGTGAAGATTTTGTCCCATGGGATTGGGTTGCCTGCATAAAAAAATTCGATCTGGCTTATCGCAGCGATGGTGCTTATGAATATATGGAGGGTACCTGGAGTGGGATCAGTAAAGATGATACGAATGAAGACTGCATCCCAGGGAAAGTGATCTTATCCAGAACCATTGAAGGTCTCAATAAATTTCTGGAGCAACGTAAAGACTCAGTAATCAATACTATTGCTCTGAACCCGGAACCTGCAGCTCCGGTTTTAGTAGATTACAATTCGAAATTTCTCGAGACTGAACCCAAAAAAGTAACGGAAATCGATGTTTACAATGCCGATCTTCAAATTCAGCTACTGGATTATATGAAACCGGATAATGACACGGTATCGGTTTACCTTAACCGGGAAGTTCTGGCAAAAAATATTCAGATCTCAAAAAGGCCGGCCCTGATTAAATTCAGGATTGATAAGCGGATTGTACTGCATGAATTGCTTCTTTATGCAGAAAATCTTGGCCTGATACCACCAAATACCTCAGAACTTATTTTAATTGACGGTGAAACCAAACACAGGGTAATGATCGTATCTGATAAACAAAAAACTGCCGCGATATATTTAAGGTATAAACCGGCAGAAAGTAAAAGAAGAAACAGTAAATAAGGATTGCTTATGAAACACCTGTTCACACTTTTCATAATATTCGCTTCTATCTCAGGTATTGCACAGGATTTTAAAGGTGTATGGCTTGGGTACATGGATACTGACCTTCAACATATCAGAACCCTGAGTGTGAACTATATCTTACATGTTAAGGAGCAGGATAATAATATTGTGAATGGGAAGGCTTATCTATATCGCGATAATCCGCTCCGTGCAGAGGGTATCCTCGACTTTATTGGGGTAATTAATAAAGGCAGCCTGCGTATCAATGAATTGAAGATCCTGCACTCCAAAATTCCGAGTGACACTACGCGATTTTTATGTATTAAAGACCTTAAACTCAACCTTACACGGGAAGATGGCATTGATAACCTGACAGGCACATTTACCGGCGCCGGGGAGAATTCTCTACCATGCTACCCCGGGAATGTTTACCTGCAACGCTTTACGGATGCCAACAAGCAGAACATACCACAAAATTATCTGACCAATATTTTGCTGGATGCCCGGGATCCGAATGTATTCCTTCAAACCAAACTCGCCAGGCCAATTGTAATTGAAATAACAGAAAATGTAGTAAGGCTTGAAATTAAAGACTATTTGCGGGAGGATGGAGATATAATATCTGTTTACCATAACCGCAGACCATTTATCAGAAATCAGCTGATTGTGAATAAGCCAACAAATCATACCCTTCGATTAAACAGAAACCAGGAACTGCATGAAATTATTCTTTATGCTGAAAACCTGGGCAAGATTCCTCCCAATACTTCTAATCTGAGAATTTATGATGGGGTTAAGGAACACCAGGTATTGATCCGATCGACCAAGGAAGTTAGTGCAGTGGTCTATTTACGATATGCCCCTGAACCAAAAAGCCCTCCACAATAAGTGAAGGGCTTTTTTATAATCTTATTCCTGAATTGAATTATATATCAATACGTGCGTATTTGGCATTTTTCTCAATAAACTCACGTCTTGGTGCAACTTCGTCACCCATCAGCATTGAGAATATATGATCACATTCTGCTGCATTTTCAATCGTAACCTTTCTCAGGGTACGGGTTTCAGGATTCAGAGTGGTATCCCATAATTGTTCTGCATTCATCTCTCCCAAACCTTTGTATCGCTGAATGTTGACACTTTCTTCTTTTCCTGCACCTTTTAATGCCTGTACTGCTGCATCACGCTGATCATCATTCCAGGCATATTTAAACTCCTTACCCTTTTTAACCATGTAAAGGGGTGGTGCTGCAATATAGATATATCCGAATTCAATCAGAGCCTTCATATAACGGAAGAAGAAAGTCAGGATCAATGTGGTAATGTGGGATCCATCCACGTCAGCATCCGTCATGATGATAATCCGGTGGTAACGAAGTTTCTCCATATTCAGAGCCTTGGCGTCTTCGGCTGTACCGATACTTACTCCCATGGCGGTGAACATATTCTTGATTTCGTCATTCTCATAGATCTTATGCTCCATCGCTTTCTCCACGTTAAGGATCTTACCCTTTAATGGAAGAATAGCCTGAAAATTCCGGTCCCTGCCCTGCTTGGCTGTTCCACCTGCAGAGTCTCCCTCCACCAGGTATAATTCGCAGGCTGCAGGATCATTGTTTGCACAATCGGCCAGTTTTCCCGGCAAACCGGAACCACCCATAACTGTTTTACGCTGAACCATTTCGCGGGCTTTGCGGGCAGCAGCTCTCGCTGTTGCAGCCAGGATCACCTTATTGACGATCATTTTAGCCTCACGCGGATTCTCTTCAAGGTAATTACCCAGAATTTCACCTACAGCAATATCCACAGCACCCATCACCTCGTTATTTCCAAGTTTGGTTTTGGTTTGCCCCTCAAACTGAGGTTCCTGAACTTTCACTGAAATTACGGCTGTTAATCCCTCACGGAAATCATCTCCGGTAATTTCAATTTTCATATTCTTGAGCATACCCGATTTCTCGGCATAGGCCTTCAGCGTACGGGTCAAACCACGGCGGAATCCGGCTACGTGAGTACCTCCTTCATGGGTATTAATGTTATTTACATAAGAATGGACATTTTCTGTATAGGTATCGTTATACTGAAGTGCCAGTTCCACAGGAATTCCCTGTTTAATCCCTTCCACATAAATTGGTTCAGGAATTATAGAAGTACGCATTCCGTCAAGGTATTTGACAAACTCCTTCAATCCACCTTCAGAATAGAATTCCTCCTTAAGGAAGGCTCCATCATCGGTAGTTTCACGCTCATCAACAAGCGATAGACGAATACCTTTATTCAGATAGGCCAGCTCTCTCAAACGGGCAGCAAGGGTATCAAATTTATATTCGGTTGTCAAAGTAAATATCTCAGGATCTGGCTGAAAATTAACGATCGTACCAGTCCTGTCGCTTTCACCTATAACTTTAACATCGAAAAGCGGCTTTCCACACTCATATTCCTGTGTGAATATTTTACCATCACGATGTACTACAACTTTTAATGGTTTTGAAAGTGCATTCACGCAACTTACGCCCACACCGTGCAAACCACCGGAGACTTTATATGTATCCTTATCAAATTTACCTCCGGCATGAAGAACGGTCATAACTACTTCCAGCGCAGACTTCTTTTCTTTGGTATGCATGGCGGTAGGAATTCCACGGCCATTATCTTCAACTGTAATCGAATTTCCCTTGTGAATGGTTACATTAATATCAGTACAGTAACCTGCGAGAGCCTCATCAATTGAATTATCTACAACTTCATAAACCAGGTGATGAAGGCCTTTGAAGCCTGTATCACCAATGTACATGGACGGACGTTTTCTAACCGCTTCCAGTCCTTCTAATACCTGTATATTATCCGCTGAATAATTTGATTTGTCTTCTGTTTCTTCGCTCATATATGATTATTACAACAAAGATCAAAAATAACCATTTTAGCTGGATTTTGCTACATTGTGGATAAATTAACAAGGCTTTTGTTTGGCTCTTTTGCTTCCTAAATTAAATGGTTGAGAAAATGGTACGAAAGTTTATATTTGCTTAAATTTTTATTAAAAATTATGAAGAAATTAATAACAAGCATCAGTAAAATAGCGATCATTTTAACACTGTCGGCGATAGTTGTATCCTGCAATAAAGAACAAACTAAAAGTACAGGAAGTGCTGCCTCAGGTTCAGCAGGTGCTGCAGAAGGTATCGTATATGTGAATTCAGATTCTCTATTAAGTAATTACGACTATTACAAAGCTGTAAGGGATAAATTTCAGGAAAAATCAAAGAAAGCACAGGCAGATCTTACTGCAAAAGGAACTGCTTTTCAACGTGAAGTTGCTGCTTATCAGCAAGGTGCAGCAAATTTAAGTGCTGAGCAAAGGGCTACAACTGAAGAACGTCTTGCAAGAAAGCAGCAGGAACTTGCTACTTATAATCAAAATGCAGGTAATGCTCTGGCAAACGAAGAGGCAGCTGAAAACGACAAATTATACAATAAAGTATCTGATTATCTGAAAGGATATGCTAAGTCAAAAGGCTATAAAATTGTACTTACTTATTCGAAATCAAACCCAGCAGTATTATATGCCGATGAAAGTCTGGATGTAACCAAAGCGGTTGTTGATGGTTTGAATGCAGATTATAAAAAAGAGAAAAAATAAAAGGAGAAAATGATTTCCTTTTTCTTAAAAACCCCGGTTAATAGCCGGGGTTTTTATTTTTCAGAATTATTTGAAGATGAAAGGATTTTGAGGATATTGAATAAGAATGACAGAGACAGAACTACACAATAAATTCATGAGAATTGCCATCAGGCTTTCTGAACAAAATGTCAGCAAAGCATTGGGTGGTCCATTCGGCGCTGTGATTGTTAAGGATGACAAAGTCATTGCCAAAAGCGCGAATACAGTAACTCTTAAAAATGACCCTACAGCACACGCGGAAGTTGCAGCGATCAGACTCGCATGCCGGAAGTTAAGGACCTTCGATCTGAGTGGTTGTGTGATCTATACAAGCTGTGAACCCTGTCCGATGTGCCTCAGCGCAATCTATTGGGCTCAAATCGGCTCTATTTATTATGCCAACACAAAGAATGACGCAGCAAACATCGGATTTAATGACGATTTCATTTATGATGAGATTGCAAAGAGTAAAGACAAGCGAAAAATAGCAATGCATCAGATATTAAACGGGGAAGCAAAATCTGCATTCGAACTCTGGGAACATTCAGCATTGAAAACAAATTATTGAATGAATAAGGTCAGCAGAAGGAAATTTATCTGGGGTGGTATCGGACTGATTACAAGTGCGACCGCGATTGATGCCTTTTGGTATGAAAAGGTATTTATCGAACTAAATGAATATTATATTGGGAATGCCAGTTCAGAGAGCAAAAACCTTAAAGTCCTTCAAATATCTGATCTGCACCTTCGCAAAATTCAACCTAAACACCTTGAACTTGCTGCCCTTGTCAACCGGATTAAACCTGAGCTGATTCTTTTCACCGGAGATGTGATCGACCAGAATAAAAGCTTAAAAAACCTGGACAAATACCTGGCTCTGTTCGATCCGGCAATTCAAAAAACAGCTATTCTTGGTAATTGGGAATGCTGGAAAGTTCACCCGCTCGAACTTCTTGATGTCTATAAAAAGCATAATTGCGAGTTAATTGTCAATCATTCCTTCCTGTACACATTTGGGAAAACCACAATTTCAGTTTCGGGGATGGATGATCTGATCGCGGGGCAAGCAAATTTCAATATGGCAATGGAGTTTTACCAGAAATCAGATTATCATGTGGTGATGACCCATTGTCCGCAGCACCGGGATATCATTCAAACTCAGATGAAAGATATTCCGATAGACCTGGTGCTTTCAGGGCATACCCATGGCGGACAGCTTAATCTGTTCGGATTTGCACCCTTTACTCCACCTGGCAGCGGCAGATATGTTAGCGGCTGGTACCGTGACGAATTACCTCACTTATACGTTTCAAGAGGCATTGGCACAAGCGGAATTCCTATCAGGCTTGGTTCAAGAGCAGAGGTGACGGTGTTTAATTTTGAGAGAAGATTTGAATAAGATTAAGGAGAAAAGAGCAAGGAACAAAGACAGGAACTACTCATTATCAAATTAAAATCCTTTAGACGCATGTCAAAAACAATAAGGTTAGGAACCAATTAGAATTAAGATAAGAATTGTTATCATTTGATTTAAATATATCCTTAATCCTTGTTCTTTGCTCCTTCTTCAAAAAAGTCAGACATCATAACAAGAAGAATCATTATTT
>CAYJAM010000100.1:0-7847 GCA_964367725.1 uncultured Sphingobacterium sp.
ATGGAAACTGTACTGACCGATGATCATGGTCATGGCGCACATTGGCATATAACCAAGCCAGTATCATTTGACGATAAAGGTTTTATGTATGTTCCATTTGGTACCCCATCCAATAATTGTATGGATATGGCAAACACGCCTGGAGCAAAACCAGGGCAGCCGGGAATAAGTCCATGTCCAGAACTGGTGCAACACGGTGGCATCTGGCGTTTTGATGCAAATAAAATTGGACTGACTCAAAAGGATGGGACGTTATTCGCTACAGGCTTACGCAGTATAGTTGCTATGGACTGGAATAAAGCAGACAAAAGTCTGTACGTAGTGCAGCATGGCAGGGACAATCTTCATCGTCTCTTTCCGGAGCTTTATACCCCCTGGGAAAGTGCAGTATTGCCTTCAGAAGAATTCCTGAAAATTAAGGAAGGCGATGATGCAGGATGGCCATATTATTACTATGATCAGATCCAAAAGAAGAAATTAATGACTCCTGAATACGGGGGCGATGGTAAAAAAGAAGGTAAAGGCAGGGAGCTTGCACAACCATTAATCGGTTTCCCGGGTCACTGGGCACCAAACGATTTATACTTTTACCAGGGAAATCAGTTTCCTGAGCGTTATAAGAACGGGGCATTTATAGCATTCCATGGTTCGACAAATCGTGCACCATATCCGCAATCAGGTTATTTTGTAGCTTTTGTACCATTCAAAAATGGTGCACCTTCGGGCGACTGGGAGGTGTTTGCAGATGGATTTGCTGGAGTGGATCCGATTGTTAATGTAAGAGATGCCAAAATGCGTCCAATGGGCATTGCTGAAGGGCCAGATGGTTCACTATATATCTCTGAAACAGAGAAGGGACGTATTTGGCGGGTGATGTTTAAAGGCAATAAAAAGACCTTTGGAAATGCTCAACTCGTAACAATGGAAAAACATAAGCTTCTTTCTCATATCCGTACACCAGATAAAATAAAAGATGATCTGGAAAAAGGAAAAATTAAACCGGAGGCTGCACTTTATAATACCTATTGCTCAGCCTGCCACCAGAATGATGGCAAGGGCGATGGTAACCGCTTCCCTCCGCTTGGTGGAACAGATTATGTGACTGGAGATAAAACGAGACTGCTAAATGTGGTATTAAAGGGCTTAAACGGAGAAATTGTTGTTAACGGCAAACCGTATAATGGTCTGATGCCTGCACATAATTTCCTGAAGGATGAAGAAGTTGCCAATATCCTGACTTATATCCGATCCAGTTTTGGCAACAATGCAAGCGCGGTAAGTGTACAGGAAGTGATTGAATTTAGAAAGTCAAATAAGTAAAATGAATGCGGACTGATGTAACATGAATAGTACCTATATTAGGTTGTATTTTTTATTGAAGTCCTTAAATTAGTTAATTCCTTAAGAGGTATCTTTTTATTAAAAAAATAAACTTAAATCAAATATTTAAATGAAACGTAGAGACGTAATTAAAGGTCTGACGATGCTGCCATTAGCCGGCGGAATTGTTGGAAGTGCTCAGGCTGCCATCAATGCTGAAGGCACAGGCATGATTGGAATGCTGGGTGGAGAAAATAGTGCTGCAGGGCCAATGAAATTCGGGCCTGAAGTTTACCGATCATTGGGAGTTGAACCGGTAATCAATTGCCGCGGTACATTTACAATCATAGGTGCATCTACTTTAGTTCCTGAGGCTAAAGAAGCGATGTATAATGCACAATCTAATTATGTTCAGCTTGATGAACTGGCAATGGGTGTTGGAAAAAGACTTGCCGAATTATCTGGTGCTGAATGGGGTGTTGTTTCATGTGGTTGCGCCGGTGGTATGAAAATTACTACCATGGCTGCAGTAACCGGTGGAAATCCTGAAAAACTGGTTCGTATTCCTGATCTTACCGGATTTGAAAAAGACGAGGTAATTATCCCACGCAGATCACGCAATACTTATGACCATGCGATCAGAAATGTGGGTGTAAAAATAATCACGGTAGATACTCAGGAAGAACTTGAAGCTGCTATGAACCCAAGGACAGCAATGATTTACATGATGCCATCAACAAAACCGGGAGATACCGGACCTTTGTCTGTACACGCCATCTCAAAAGCTGCAAAGCTAAAAGGAATTCCAGTACTTGTTGATGCAGCAGCAGAAGCCCTGACCTTGAATCCAAATGTTCACCTTGCAGATGGTGCTACAGTAGTTGCTTATAGCGGTGGAAAAGCCATTCGCGGTCCGCAAAGTGCCGGCTTATTATTAGGTGATAAAAAGCTTCTAATGGCTGCATGGCAGTCAAGTGCTCCGCACCATGGTGCCGGTCGCGATAATAAAGTTGGTAAAGAAGAGCAAATAGGTATGCTTGCCGCTGTTGAAGCATGGACTAAACGTAATCATGCTCAGGAAGAATTAACCTGGACTGGCTATCTGGAAACCATTTCAAAGCGTGTTTCGGTGATTAGTGGTGTCACAACCAGCATCCGTCAGCCTACAGGTCTGGATAACCGTACTCCAACTCTTACCATTTCATGGGATCCGGCTAAATTTAATGCTAGCGGACAGGATATGGCGACTTACCTTTCAACAACCAAACCGCGTATTGCCCTAAGTGCAGGTGGTGGTCGCAGAGGTACTCCAGCATCAGAAAATTTGACTTCCATTTCGGTAGCAGCATTCATGATGCAACCGGGTGATGATAAAATTGTTGCCGATCGTATCTTTAACGCACTTAGCATGACACGGCCTGCAATTCCTGAAATGAAAGCTCCTTCAGCTGATCTAAAAGGACGCTGGGATGTAACCATAGAGTATTTCAATGAAGTGAGTAAACATACTTTCAGTATCGAACAACAGGATTCAAACTGGCTTAAGGGTTCTCACAAGAGTGCTTTTACAACCAATGAACTTGATGGGACAATCGATGGAAATGCAGTAACCTTCAGAAGTGCTTCCAGAATGCTCGCAGATAATGTTCCATTTACTTTCTCCGGAACAGTTAATGGTGATACTATGTCTGGAAATATTCACCATGGTGAATATCTGACCTCCAAGTTCACAGCTAAGAAAATTATTCAGCCTAGCAGCCGTCAGAGAATTAACGTTCCGGTTGGCCCGCCATTATCTAGCTAATAAGTTTAAAATTAAACAAAAGGCCCTGTATTTAATTAATACAGGGCCTTTTTTATTAAAGCTTGGAATTCTTCCTGAGAGCAATCTCCCTAAGTTTTGAATAAAGCTCTTTAGGATTGTAGGGCTTCGACAAATAATCGTTCATCCCCGCTTCACGGATTTTGTCACTTAAGTTATTAGAAACTGATGCAGTTAAGGCAATGATTGGTACTGTTGATTTTTCCTTATCAGACAGTTCACGAATTTTCAAAGTAGTTTCATAACCATCCAGTAATGGCATGTGAATATCCATTAAGATCAGGTCATAAGTATTTGCAGAAACTTTTACTAATGCTTCATATCCATCTCTTGCAAAATCCGGAATATTACTCCACTTCTGGAAAATCTTTTTAAGCAGTAAACTGTTTACCGGATTATCCTCAACCACAAGTACTCTCAAACCATTGAGGTCAAATATTTGTTCCTTGCTGTTGCCATCATTATCCAGGGCCTGGTTATTTCGTTTAAAGCTGATATCAAACCAGAATTTCGACCCCTTTCCCTCTTCGCTTTCGAGGTTTACAGAACTTTCAAACAGAGTTAATAAACGTTTAACTATTGCAAGGCCAAGTCCGGTTCCACCATAATTACGTGTTGTACTTGTTGAAGCCTGTGTAAATGGCTCAAAAATAGATTCCATTTTCTCTGGATTAATGCCGATACCTGTATCTGTGATCGAAAAACGAACACTGATTTTATCAGCATCTTTATCAAGAACCTTTACCTGAATCTTTACACTCCCGCTTGAAGTGAACTTGATGGCATTTCCTGTCAGATTAAATAAAATCTGACTGATACGTGTTGGATCAGTAGAGATTGGAATTTGCTTTAATTCTTCATCCAGTTCAAGAACAAGTTCAAGCCCCTTTTCCCTGGCCTGTATTCTCAAACCTGAACAAATATTATGAATCAGCGAATGAAGATTGACTGCTATTGATTCTAGATAAAGTTTTTCAGAACCCAGTTTATTAAAATCCAGAATGTCATTTATTAAGGTATGAAGACTGGCAGCTGAGAAATTAAGAATTTTAAGATTTTCTTCCTGTTCAGGACTCGTGAGCTCATCACTAAGTAGTTCAGCCATCCCTATTACAGAGTTTAAGGGTGTTCTTAACTCATGCGACATTGTTGAGAGAAAGTCTGATCTAGATTGGGCAGCACTATTTGCTTCCTTAACCGCAATCAAAAGCTTCTCATTTAATTGCTCTTTCTCCTTCACATTTCGGGTCAATGCCTGATGAAACAAATAATGACCCAATATCATTGTGACAAAATTCAGGAAAACCATTATTTCATAGGCCGGTGAGCCTAAACCTTCGGTGGTATTGTGAAGATTTTGAAGATCACCATTTACAATCATGAACAGGACAACTGGAATAATTGCCAATATGGAATAAAATACGCCAAAACCTCTGTTTAACAAGTAAAAGCCACTTAAAATCATCATGAACATAAATTGCATTGCCATTATGTTAATGGTTTTTGCAAGACCAAAAAGTACAAAAATGACGATCACTAGTCCCAGTACAATCATGAGATGAGCAATCATAACTGCAAACTTTTTATGGCTTAGTAATAATTTAGTGAGTAATGTATAGGCGATAAGCAAGAAAAGTGCAATTATTAATTGTGGAAACTGCTTATTATGATAGGCAAAAGGAATAACAATCAATACCTTCAATATAGATAAAATCAAAAAGGTATACAGGATCTTGACCCGGGATTGCTCAAGAGGATCTGGAATAGTTGATATCAGATTCTTTAATGACCAATTGAAGAATTTAGGTTTTTCAGGCATGGTTTTTCAGGTCACTAAAAATACTAATATATGCCAACAATTCTTTTCATTAAGTCAATTTCTTTCATAACATAGTTTGATTTGGATTAGATTTCAGATTAATAAATCTAAAACGCCATCTTTGAAACAATTAATTTAATATAAATGTTCGAAGTACTGTTTTCAAAAATTGAAGAGAAAATCAAGCTTAGTGATTCTGAAAAAGACATTTGCAAAAGCCTCTTCAGTCCGAAAAAGCTACGAAGAAGACAGTATATTTTACAACAGGATGATATCTGTAAAAACCTAATATTCGTAGAAAAGGGAATATTACGCTCCTACAGTGTGGATACTAAAGGGAATGAGCATATCCTGCAGTTTGCCCCTGAAGGTTGGTGGATATCAGATATTTTCAGTTTTTTGACAGGAGAGGCCGCAGTTTATAATATTGAAGCTATTGAAGATTCTGAACTGCTTCTAATCTCAAATTCATCACTTGATGAATTATATGAAAGGGTACCAAAGTTTGAACGCTACTTCAGACTTTTGAGTCAGGCAAATATGGTTGCAACCCACCGGCGGCTTACCGCATCATTAAGTGACAGTGCCGACGAAAAATACATCAGACTCCTTTCTGCATATCCAAACATTGTTGCAAGAGTTCCGCAACATATGATCGCATCATATTTAGGTATCACTCCCGAGACTCTGAGCAGAGTCAGGAAACGAATTGTATCCTGAGTGCTGAATTGATATTTTAAAGTATATCATTCATTAATATAAAATGGCTGGCTGATTGATCAGTCAGCCATATTTATATATTAAAGATTCATTTATAATTATTTTGCTGCAAACTCACCATCTGCTTTAATCTCAACTTCATCACTGATCATCGGAGCTTTGAAATTTGGGCCAATATTAAAGTCTGAACGCTTTAATAAACCAGTTAACTGAAACCCGGCAACATTGGTTTTATTCATCGGATGTACGATTGTACCACGATAAAGAAGGCTCATACTTACCGGCCTGGTAATTCCATGCATCGTGAGATTGCCATTCAGAGTATATTTATTTTTACCTGCAGGCTTAATTGAAGTGCTTTTGAAGGTAATTTTATCGAACTTTTCTGCATCAAAAAAGTCGGGGCTTTTCAGGTGATTGTCTCTCATTTCGATTTCAGTGTCAATTGATTTAACATCAGCCGATAATTCAAAAACTCCATCACTAAAATCTGCTTTTGTTGCAGTTATTGTTGCATCAAAATTCCTGAACAGACCTTCAACATCCGAAATACCGAGGTGTACCACTGAAAACGTTAATTTTGAATGGGCTTTATCCGATTTCCAGCTTGTTTGCGCATGAACTGTAGCCTGGCTAATTAATGTTACAAGGGCAATAAAAATTGTTTTCTTCATTTTTGTTTGTTTATGGTTTATAATTAATTTGATTCTGATAATTCAAAGCTTGCATTTACAAACCCTGCCTGTTTAAGTAATTCTTTTGTTTCATCCAGCGCATCCTTGTCACTTCCATAACTAGAAATTAGCATCTCTCCCTCCTTACTTTCAATAAAACTCAGATTGATCAGTCTGGAATAAGGTAGTAGGGATTCAAGAACAGTTTCATCATTCAATGTAACCTCTCCTCCTTTTTCAGTAATATTCAAAACGATCTTTTTAGTTACGAATTCACGGATAGAGCCAACAAGTTTTAGCTGATTTTTAGCAGAAACATTTATAACAATAATATCTGCTTCCCAACCTGTCTGAGCAGGACAATTCATAACTTGAATATCTGCATCAGGGTAATCTAAGAACAAAGAAGGACAATCATCGAACTCTTCAGATAATACTAATATCCTGAATGGCTGTGCTGCGAGCTTTTCAGCAAGTACTGAACCATATGTTCTGTTTATTCCAAATACAGCAATACTTTTAATCATTCCGGCTCAACTGTCAATGCACAAAAGTAGAACCTGAAAAAAGTTCAGCCAATGATTTCGATTAAGAAATAACATTGATTTAAATCAAGGATTGAAGTAAAAGTGCATGCTAAATCCTTAATAATAGCACTAAGATCAATCGATATAAGCGATACAATCGATCTGAACCAGAATACCATCTCTTCCCATATGCTCAGGGCTACAACCTGTATAAGAACGTACTGGCTTAGGATCAGGAAAGTATTCCCCGTAAACCTCATTAAGTGCCTTAATGTTTTTATTTGGTTCGGCAAGCGACATATGCACCTTTAATACATTTCCCATGTTGGTACCTGCCTTTTCCAGAAGAGTTCTCATATGTTCCAGTGCACTTCTGATCTGCACCTGTATATCACCCGGTTCTTTTCTACGGTCAGCATACCAGCCACCAACCCCAGAGATAAATACCAAATGTCCTGACCGGATACAGGCGGATAAAGGACTAGTACTTGGATACGGACTTGGAACTGCAACTTTTTTTGGAGTCCAGTCTGATTTTTGAACCGGTTCAGCATCTGCGGTTTTAGTGGTTAGAGCCCCTGCCAATGGCAGAATAGTCAGACTCTTTAATATTTCTCTTCTTTTCATGGAGGGGGTGTGAGATGTGAGATATTAGATGTGAGATATGAGATATGAGATTTGAGATAAAAGCTGTTTAAAGATAAAATTGAACAGGATTATTGCGCCTCATAATTTTTTATTTTCGATTATAAGGTATTTTATGTTTTTACGATCGTAAGTGTAAGAAATGTGCACTTTACCATCAATGCTTTGAATGATCGCAGGATAACTATATTCTTCTTTATTACCGTCTTCAAGAATCATTACATCCTTCCAATTCATACCATCTGAAGATTGAGCAATATTTAATTTGAACCTTCCATTAAACCATTCCTTTCCGGGAATTAAGGGATTGTAAACAATTA
>CAYJAM010000101.1:0-7822 GCA_964367725.1 uncultured Sphingobacterium sp.
AATGTTTGTGTCCTCACAAACATTCACTTTAAATACACTTTCTCGGCTTATCGTTTGTGAAGACACAAACGAGAGCAAGGAAGCCACAAACGAGGATTCGGGCAGAATTTGCCCACTTTTTTGATTTACTAATATTTAATCAACGTTATCGTGTAAAAATGAATTATTAGGTCTGATCTCAGTAATTCCCTCCTCAACGCTCAGCGTAAAACGGGATACCTGAGACTCTGAAGAATGGGGCACATCAGGAAGGGACATTTGCTTACGCTTATAAGCCGGTTCGTTTTCCAGTTCCTGCAAGCCATTGGTTGTACGTAGTTTCATACTTAGATCCTTCAGGCGAAGTATTCTTTCTTTCGACTTACGCAGTTGTTCTTCTATCGATTCATCTGTTTTATTTTCATCAGGATTGAACATCAGTTCAGGAATTTCTTCTTCCTCAATTTCAGCGATCGGTTCAACTTCTACCCTGATCTCTTCGGTTCTTATCTCAAACTCATAGGAAGGTTCAACCGGAGCTGTTTCCTGAATAACCGGAACTTCATCACTCAAAGTATGGCGAATAAGATCAGCATCCTCAACCCGCTCCTCCTCTACTTTTGGAGCACTTTGAAAATAGCCCGCAAAAAGATCAACCTGACTTTCTTCCCTGGTTTTTAGAACAGGTACATTTAATTCTTCATTCTTAACCTCCAGGAAGGTATTTTCCTGTACAGGTTTCACCAATGGAGCCTGCTCGGGAGTGAGAAGAGATACTTTACGTACCTGACTCTTTTCAACTTCACGCTCTTCCCTTGTTTGAAATCCTGTAGCAATAATAGTTACCGAAATCTTTTCGCCAAGGCCTTCATCCGTACAGTTACCCCAGATCAGGTCGGCTGCAAGTCCGGCTTCCTGCTGGATGAAATCAGTAATGATGCTTACTTCATCCATGGTAACTTCCTTATCTCCTGAGCTGATGTTCAAAAGGATATAACGGGCACCTTCAATTTCATTGTCCTTAAGTAATGGGGATGCCAAAGCACCTTCCACTGCTCTCAATGCGCGGTTCTCACCTTCAGCAGCATAACTTCCCATGATAGCCACACCACTTTCTTTCATCACGGTGCGCACATCTTTAAAGTCAACGTTTATATATCCCGGAATAGTGATAATCTCGGCTATTCCCTTGGCAGCTGTAGTTAAAATATTATCAGCCTGAGCAAATGCAGATCCCAGTGTTAAATTTCCAAATATTTCGCGCAAACGATCATTTGAAATAACCAGGTAGGAGTCTACATACTTTTTAAATTCTTCAAGTCCTTCCTCTGCCTGAGTCTTTCTGCGCTTTCCTTCAAATGAAAATGGTGTTGTAATGATACCTACGGTCAAAATATCCATTTCTTTTGCTGCTTTAGCAATAATCGGACTTGCTCCAGTCCCGGTACCACCACCCATTCCGGCAGTAATGAAAAGCATTTTGGTATTGGTACCAAGCATCCGCTTGATATCATCAATGTTTTCAATGGCAGAATTCTTTCCGACCTCAGGGATAGATCCCGCACCCATTCCTTCAGTTAAGCTTGCACCTAACTGAACTTTATTGGGTATAGGACTCAGTTCAAGAGCCTGAGCATCAGTATTACAAATAATGAAATCAACACCTGTGATTCCCTGACGGTACATATGGTTTACAGCATTACCGCCACCGCCACCAACACCAATTACTTTGATGATAGATGACTTTTCTTTTAACATTTCAAACTGCATATTCTTAATTATCAGTTGGGTAAATCTTGTTCATTCTTAGACAGTTTACACTGTAAAACTAGCCAAATTTCAACGCTGCTTTCCCTTAATCATGCGATTGTGGGAAACTCCGCTATTGTGGAAAATTAATTTGTATAATCCTCATCCTTGATATCATCCTTGATGAATTTGGTTCCCGATTGTAAGATCCATTCAAACATTCCCTGTCCTTTTTTAGGTTTCTGAACAGCCTTGATTTTTTCGACGGGAGCACCGACTGAAACCACTGATTCTTCAATCAGTTCAGCCTTTTGTATACCCTTGATCAGCAGCCCAATACCGGTTGCATACATCGGACTTTTTAATTCATCATATACATTTTTTGGAAGCACATCATTCTTTGCCAAATGTTCATTCGGATAACCGATACGGCTATCAAGCCCGGTTACAAATTCAACCAGCTGTGGTAAATGCTTCAGTTGAGCCCCACCACCAGTAATTACGATTCCCGCGATCAGTTTCTTCTCATATCCCGAGGATTTGATCTCATAATAAACATGTTCGATAATTTCTTCCATTCTTGCCTGAATCACATAAGCAAGATTTTTTACGGATATCTCTTTAGGCTCCCTGCCGCGAAGGCCCGGAACACAGATTATTTCATTTTCTTTATTTTCCTCAGCAAGAGCTGATCCAAAACGGGTTTTCAATAACTCGGCCTGATTACGCATTACCGAGCATCCCTCGCGGATATCTTCTGTAACACTATTGCCACCGAATGGAATAACCGCCGTATGACGGATAATTCCTTCATGGAATATAGCCAGGTCAGTAGTACCACCACCGATATCTACCAGAACCACACCGGCTTCTTTTTCCTCTTCACTCAGCACCGACTCAGACGATGCAAGTGGTTCAAGGATGAGTTCCTGAGTTTCAAGCCCTGCATTCCCAACGCATTTCAAAATATTCTTAACCGCGCTAACATGACCTGAAATAATGTGGAAATTGGCCTCCAGACGAACGCCTGCCATCCCGATAGGATCCTTAATCCCAGGTTCATTATCTACGGTAAATTCCTGAGGCAATACATGAATAATCTCCTCTCCCGGAGGCATCACCAATTTGTACATATCCTCAATCAGCTTGTCGATATCTTTACGCTGGATTTCGGTATTCAATTCCTTACGGGTCAGAATGCCGCGGTGCTGCAGACTCTTGATATGCTGGCCGGCAATCCCAACATTGACGATCTTAACATCCACATTTGATTGGGCACTTGCTTCTTCAACCGCAAGGATGATTGCCTGTACGGTTTTCTGAATATTGGAAACTACTCCACGGGTAACTCCCGCAGATTCGGCTTTACCCATACCCAAAACTTCGATTTTACCATGTTCGCTCCTGCGACCAACGGTAACACAAATTTTAGTTGTACCGATGTCCAAACCGACAACTATTGGTGAATTTTTGGCTGAAGCTGAGTTAATTTGATCCATATTCTTTGTATTAAAAATTTATTAGTTCTGAGTTTCTGTTTTTGTGCTATCGGCAATCTGCTTATTGATGTCTATTGTGATCTTAGTGCTATCAATAATATTCTTTTCACAAACAATCTGGTTTGCGTATTTAAGATTGATTGTCTTATAGGTATCCCAACCTACCTTAGGAATTGCCTTCTTGTAGAACACCAGCAGATTTCTGAATTTGATCTGAAGTGAATCGGCGCTGCCTAAAATGATCTTATGGCCTCCAACCCGTGGAACCATTTCAATATCCCCCTTCAGATCAACAAACAACTGCTCGATCTGATTATCCCATAAAGTATCACTTTTGATATACAGTGCTGTACGGAAAAGATCCCTGGCCATCTTTGTTTTGAGCGTATCAACACGACCACTGAAATCTTCCTCAATCAGGCCACTAGCCACCAGTACCTTTGCTGTATAATTATCTGAAAGCGGTATTTTATTTCCATTACCATCGATATAAAAATGCAGGTTGGCCATATTAACAACTCTCAGCACAGGCTGCCTTTGTCTGATCTGAACATGGATAACTCCTGTCATATCAGCGTATACCTTTGCAAATTCAATGAAAGGATTAGCCTTGAGAGCATTTTCAAGTTTATGAATATTGATATCATTCAGATCCTTTCCAAGCATAGCCCCGCCATTTTCCATCAGAATCCTGTCTACCTCATCCCGTTCAACGAAATTATACTGCCCGGGAAGTAATACCTTTACATCTGTACACTTTAAAGCACTCTTCTTTACCTCTATAAAACTCATCAGCGTAGCCAGCCCACTCAGGCTTATCAGCCAGAGGAAACCAAATAAAATTGCTCGCCAATTAATTTTTTTAAGCATTTGTTAAAATTTCTTTCAATGGTACAATCAGAGTGTCGATATCACCGGCACCTACTGTTAAAAGTAATTCAGGCTTTTTCGCCCTGATATAGTCTAATGTTTGTTCTTTTGATAGGATCTGTTTTGCTTCAATACTTACTTTATCAAGAATCATAGCTGAGCTCACCCCTTCTATCGGCAGTTCTCTGGCGGGATAAATATCCAGCATAATAAGTTCATCTGTCATACTCAAGACCTCGGAAAAACCTTCGGCAAAATCCCTTGTGCGGGTAAACAAATGCGGTTGGAAGATCGTAGTCAATTTTTTACCCGGATAAAGCGTTTTAACAGCCTGTATACAGGCCCTTAATTCTTCGGGATGATGAGCATAATCATCAATATAAATATGCTTCTGGTCTTTAAGGATGTATTCAAAGCGTCTTTTCACACCTAGAAAACCTGCCAATGCCTTTTTTATTTTTTCAGGATCTATACCCAGGTGTAAGGCCACTTCAATCGCAGCAACAGCATTTTCAATATTATGCAGTCCCGGCAAGCCGAGCTGAACATTTTCAATGACGATATTCTCATTTTTGAAATCAAAATAGAAGCTTCCGTCCTGCACTTTGACATTGACTGCCTGAATATCTGCCAGCACATTTGCTGAATAGGTTTTACCTCCGCTAAGGTCAAGTCCCTTTTTATAGATTAACCTGCCACCTTCTTTGATCTGGGAAACAAATTGCCTGAATGATTCGACAAGGTGTGAACGATCTCCGTAAATGTCAAGATGATCGGCATCCATTGAAGTAACGATAGCAACATCGGGATAAAGGGTGAGGAAAGAACGATCAAACTCATCAGCCTCTACTACCATGGTATTATTATCACCAAACAACACATTTGAATCATAGTTAGTTGCTATCCCACCCAAAAAAGCAGAACAGTCGTAACCACTATCTTTAAGAACATGAGCAATGATACTGGAGGTTGTGGTCTTTCCATGAGTACCCGCAACAGCGATGGTGTACATTCCTTTGCTGAGGATACCCAATACTTCAGAGCGCTTCTTAAGTGTAAAACCACCCGACCTGAAATAATTTAATATTTTAGAATCTTTTGGAATTGCAGGAGTATAGATGATAAGGGTTTCGGGATCATTCTCAAGGAAACTGATCTTTAAGTTATCTTCCTCATCCTGATAAACAACTGAAATACCCTCATTTCTCAATGCAGAGGTGAGTGGAGTTATGGTTTTATCATAACCACAAACCACGCATCCACGCTTTTTGAAATAGCGGGCAAGACCGCTCATACCGATGCCTCCGATACCAATTAAATAAACCCGTTTAATATTTTCTAATTCCATATTGTTGTATAAAAAATATTCCGCTAATCTTTTGCAATTCTTAATACTTCTCTTGCGATCACTTCATCCGCATCCGGCAATGCCATTTTAGCAATGTTATCAGCGAGTGTTTTACATTTATCCTTATTATCAATCAGTAATAAGGCAATATCAATAAGCTCGAGTTCAGCCATCGCATCCCCAACCATTATTGCTGCATCATTCTCTACCAAAGCGATTGCATTCTTTGTCTGATGATCTTCAGCCACATTAGGCGAAGGAACCAGAATCGCCGGTTTTTTTACCGCACACAATTCGGCTATAGTGCCCGCTCCAGCCCTTGATATAACAAGATCAGCTGCAGCATATGCCAGATCCATCCGGTGAAGAAATTCCAACACCTTTATATTGGGATGCTCCTTTCCTTTCATTTGCTCCATTACCGATTGGTAATAATATTTGCCGGTCTGCCAGATCAATTGCACATCGGCAGCCAGGATCTTATCCAGTCCCGAATACATACTCTTATTCAAAGTACCAGAACCCAGACTTCCTCCGGTAAGGAGAATTGTCTTTTTATGCGGTGAAAGGCTCAATAATTCTGCAGCTGCAAAGCGCTTATTCTCAATATCAACGGCTTCCTTCCTGATCGGATTTCCTGTAATCCTGATTTTCGCTGCAGGAAAGAATTTTTCCATTCCCTGAAAGGCGACGCAAATAAGTTCCGCATCCTTTCCCAGGATCTTATTGGTTATTCCCGCAAATGAATTCTGCTCCTGAATCAGATAAGGTATTTTCATCTGTGAAGCTGCATATAATAAAGGTCCGGAGGCATAACCTCCCACCCCGACAGCAACATCAGGTTTAAAATCCTTAATTATTGATCTTGCCTTCATTACGCTCTTTAACAGCTTATAAGGCAGTAAAACATTTTTAAGAATAGAGCTTCGCTGAAATCCCTGTATATCCAAACCAATAATTTTGTATCCGGCAGCAGGAACTTTCTCCATCTCCATACGTCCGTTAGCACCAACAAAAAGAATCTCGGTAGAGGGATCAATTTTTTTGAGCGCATTCGCTATTGCTACAGCCGGAAATATATGTCCGCCAGTTCCGCCTCCGCTTATGATCACTCTTTTTCCCATTTTACTATTATTTGAATCAGCTTAAAATCTTAATTGATTCATCAATTATCCCATTGCTGGTATTTCCCCAATAATTACCTTTTCCTTACTCTTATTTTTCTTTTCCTCAATATCCCTGCTCACGCTCAGTATAATTCCGAAAGCCACACTCGTAAACAGAATGGATGTTCCACCCATACTAACCAGCGGCAGCGGAACCCCCGTCACCGGGCCGAGCCCAACTGCGACGGCCATGTTAGCAAATGCCTGAATGGTCAGACTAAAACTTAATCCGGCCGCCAGCAATGCCCCAAATGCCTTGGGGCTGTCGGTCACAATCAACACACAGCGGTACAGAAAAAGGAGGTACAGCAGTACCAACCCCACTCCCCCAACCATTCCGTATTCCTCAATGATCAGGGCAAATACAAAATCTGAATAAGGGTGCGGCAGGAAATTACGCTGGGTACTGTTACCCGGTCCTTTTCCAAAAATTCCACCTGTTGCAATTGCAATTTTTGCTTGATTAGCCTGAAATGCTTTATCAGGATCAGCCTTTTCGGGATGAATAAACGTATCTATCCGCGAGATATAGGTCTTCCTTCTCGGACCCAGCATCATAACTGCACCCAGAAGTACCACGCCTGCAAGACATACAATGGAAATTTGCTTGATGCTGATTCTACCCATAATCAACAGGAGTATACTAACACCAAATAACATTAAGGCTGTTGAAAGATTCGCAAGTGCTATCAATACAAACACTGCACACACTGCAGCCATGATTGGCAAAAATGCTTTTTTTACATCCTTGATATTTTCCTGCTTCTTACTCAGAGTTCGTGCCAGAAAAGTAATCAGTGCCAATTTTGCCAAATCGGAAGTCTGGAATGTCTGATTAATAATGGGAATTGTTACCCATCGACTCGCCTCGTTCACACTTGCACCAAATAGCAGGGTATAAGCCAATAAAGGGATCGTGATGACCATTAACACTTTAGATATTCCGGCATAGTAACGGTAATCCAGCAAATGTGAAAAATACATCAGAGCAATACCCCCAACGATCATGACCAGGTGCTTTATCAAAAATTGCTCTGAGCCAACACCCTTTTTGTAAGCAAGCGTTCCGGTTGCACTGTATACAGCCAGCAGCGACCATACCGAAAGTAAGATCACGATCAACCAGATCCAGCGGTCACCTTTTGTTTTGCTTATTAGTCTTTCCATTCTTTAGTTGTCTGTTATCAGTTGTCTGTTATCAGTTGTCTGTT
>CAYJAM010000102.1:0-7740 GCA_964367725.1 uncultured Sphingobacterium sp.
AAAACAGGAAGCCGGGGTAATTTTATGGCTGCTGAATATATCATAAACAGATTCAAAGAAAATGGGCTTGAAGCTTACAATAAGGACTTTAAACATCCATTTACATTCAAAAACCGAAGGAATGAAGAAATCAATGGAGTTAATCTGATTGGATATATAAAAGGCAGATCAGATCAGGTAATTGTAATTTCAGCCCATTATGATCATGTTGGAATGAACAATTCTGAGATCTTTAACGGGGCGGATGATAATGCTTCGGGAGTAGCTGCAATATTATCAATTGCAAAATATTTCAAAGAACATAAACCAAAGAACACGCTTTTGTTCATTGCATTTGACGCCGAAGAAATGGGTTTACAGGGTGCATATTCCTTTTTAAAGGCTCCTATTCCATCGAGGGAAAATATAAAATTAAATGTCAACCTGGATATGGTTTCACATAATGATAAATCAGAACTATACGCTTCCGGCACCTATCAAACTCCAATTCTGAGAGATATTCTTCAGCATGCTGATAAAAATACCGGTATTACTATAAAATTCGGTCATGATGAACCTGGATCAGGGAAGGATGACTGGACTATGCAAAGCGATCATGGGCCATTTGCAAAGGAGAATATTCCTTTTGTCTATTTTGGCGTTGAAGACCATGATGATTATCACAAACCAAGTGATGATTTTGCGAATATTAATCAGGACTTCTTCCATTCAGCGAGTATTGCAATCCTGAAAAGCGTCATCAGTCTTGACAAAAATCTTGCCCGCATAAACCCTTAATAACAAATCGCTATCTTTGTATAGCAAGCCGTTCTATCGCTGTCCCGCATTTGCGGGAGAGAGGAAAGTCCGGGCAACACAGAGCATCCTGCTTCTTAACGGGAAGGCTCCACGCAAGTGGAGACGGAAAGTGCCACAGAAAATATACTACCCCAAACTTAGGTTTGAGGGAAAAGGTGAAAACGTGAGGTAAGAGCTCACGGTATTGTATGGTGACATGCAGTGCGGTAAACCCCAGGAGTTGAAAGACCAAATAGGTTCCGGACGTGAAGCTGCTCGCTTCCTTATCCCGTACGTACGGGATTATCCGGGATGGGTAGGTCGTTAGATCTCGCAAGCAATTGCGCGACCAGATAAATGATAGATACCGCCCTAGGCGGATACAGAACCCGGCTTACAGGCTTGCTTTTTTTTTATTTTTAAAAACCCTTGATTTATAGGGTTTTCGGCATCTTGTTTGTGAGGTAGAACAAGGTATTATATTCGGCATTAAACCGATTTATATTAAAAATTGACAAGATACTTATGGCAAAAATATTAATCATTGATGATGAGAAAGCAATCCGAAATACTTTAAGAGAGATACTTGAATATGAGGAATATCAGGTTGAGGATGTAGATAACGGAATCGATGCATTAGAATTGATCAGAAAAAATGAGTACGATCTGGTTCTTTGCGATATAAAAATGAATAAAATGGATGGTCTGGAGGTTCTTACCGAAGGGCTGAAAATCCAGCCTGATCTGCCATTTATCATGATTTCTGGTCATGGGACAATTGAAACAGCTGTAGAGGCCAGTAAAAAGGGAGCTTATGACTTTATCTCTAAACCACCTGATCTAAATCGCTTACTGATCACAGTAAGAAATGCATTAGAACGCAAAACGCTGGTAACAGAAACAAAAGTTTTAAAGCGTAAGGTCAGCAAGACCCGTGAGATGCTGGGTAATTCAGCAGCCATTGAACGAATCAAAGCCACAATTGAACGGGTTGCCCCTACTGATGCAAGGGTATTAATTACCGGGGCAAATGGAAGCGGGAAAGAGCTGGTGGCGCGCTGGCTGCATGAAAAATCAAATCGTGCCAACTCTTTACTTGTTGAGGTAAATTGTGCAGCAATACCCTCAGAATTGATTGAAAGTGAGCTTTTTGGGCATGAGAAGGGATCTTTTACTTCCGCCATCAAGCAAAGAATAGGAAAGTTTGAACAGGCAAGCGGGGGAACTTTGTTTCTGGATGAAATTGGAGACATGAGCCTTTCAGCACAGGCAAAAGTACTGCGTGCTCTTCAGGAAAATAAAGTAACCCGGGTTGGTGGTGAAAAAGAGATTGAAGTGGATGTCAGGGTAATTGCTGCAACAAATAAGGACCTTCAAAAGGAAATTGAGGCAGGGAATTTCAGAATGGATCTTTACCATCGTTTAAGCGTGATACTGATTCATGTACCCCATTTAACTGAGCGTAAAGAGGACATACCACTTATTGCACAAAGTTTTTGTGAAGAAATCTGTAATGATTACGGAATGCCTGTTAAAAAAATCAGCGATTCGGCAATGATGGCATTGCAGGGAATGAACTGGACCGGTAATATACGGGAGCTTCGAAATATGATTGAGCGGCTAATCATTTTGAGTGATAAGCTAATCACAGAAGCTGATGTAAGCAATTATGCAAATCCATCTTCCTTTTCAACTGAATCTGAAGTCCCTACGGTAGCACTTCAGCAAAATTTTGATCAGTTCAGCAACTTCCAGGAGTATAAAGATTTTGCCGAAAAGGATTATATCAAATACAAACTGGAAAAAAACAACTGGAATGTGTCTAAAACAGCAGATGACATAGATATTCAAAGAAGTCATCTGTACAGTAAAATCGAGAAATATGGTCTGAAAAGAGCAGATTAAGGAGAAAACTTAAAGCAGAAAGCTTAAAGCGAATCCAGCTTTATCCTTTCAGCTTTAAGCTTAGCTAGAGTGTTTTTATTTCAGTTACCAGTTGCTGCAGCACAGATTTGGCATCGCCGAAAAGCATAGAAGATTTAGGCTGAAAGAAAAGTTCATTTTCGATTCCTGCATATCCTGGGTTCATACTGCGTTTATTAATAATAACCAGCTTGGCAAGTTCTACATCCAGCACAGGCATACCATAAATTGGAGATCCGGGATCAGTTTTTGCCGCAGGGTTAACGACATCATTAGCCCCTAAAATCAGAACAACATCAGTCATGGGAAATTCCTCATTTGCCTGTTCCATTTCAAGTAATCTGGCATAATCTACATCAGCTTCTGCAAGCAAAACGTTCATATGACCAGGCATACGACCTGCAACCGGATGAATTGCATAATTAACCTCTACTCCCTTATCACTTAATAATTTTTCGAGTTCATGGCATACATGCTGAGCCTGGGCAACTGCAAGACCATAACCAGGCACGATCATTACGCGTTTTGCATAACTCATAACTACAGCAGAGTCGCTGATACTGATTTCTTTGTAAGCTCCCTGCTCCTTTCCCGAAGATCCTGCAGAAGAACCACCGAATGAACCTATCAAAACATTGCTCAGCGGACGGTTCATGGCTTTACACATCAGAATTGTCAGAATAGTTCCTGCAGAACCAACCAAAATACCACCTGTTAACATCACGGGATTATCATACAGGAAACCCCCGAATGCAGCGGCGACCCCGGTAAATGAATTTAATAATGAAATAACAACGGGCATGTCGGCACCTCCAATTGGAAAAACGAAAAAGAGTCCGTATACGATCGACAAGGCAAATATGACATAGAACAATGTACTGGCCGCTGTATCAAGAGAAATGATCAGATAAGCTGAAAGTGCGATTATTACACCAAAAATGACCAGATTAACAATATGTTGCCCATTGAATGAAAAGTCCTTGATTTTTCCATTTAATTTACCCCAGGCAACCATACTGCCTGAAAAGGAGACCGTTCCAATTATCAATCCTGCAAATATAATCAGTAATATTCCACGGTCTGCAGTAGCTCCTGTCTGAACCTGATGAGAAAGGTGGTCAAATTCTACAATGGAAATGAGTGCAGCGCAAGCCCCTCCCATTCCATTAAACAAACTCACCATTTCGGGCATGGCCGTCATCTTTACTTTTTTGGCGGCCATTGTACCTAAAACTGTACCAATGATTAATGCTGAAAAAATCCAGGCATAATTCCCCAGTTTAAGACCTTCTTCCTCATAAAGAAAGATAGTTCCCAAAATAGAAACGGCCATACCAGCAGCGGCAATAAGGTTACCCCTTCTTGCACTCTCCGGATGACTTAACATCTTTAAACCAATTATGAAGGTTACGGAACCGATCAGGTAACAAATAATCAAGATATTTAATTCCATTGTACTCTATTTCTGAATTTTATAAGGCTAGGATTAAAACTGATTTCAAATAAATCAGGATTCTTATTTTTTCTTTTTAAACATTTCAAGCATCCGATCTGTCACCACGAAACCACCTACAACATTTAAGGTTCCCAGAATCACTGCAAGGAATCCGAGAATAAGTGCAAGCAAATTATCACTTTCGGCCTTTCCCATCACAATAATAGCCCCAATGATAACTACTCCGTGAATCGCATTGGCACCACTCATTAATGGCGTATGTAAAACGCTGGGAACTCTTCCAATGACCTCAATTCCAAGAAATACGCTTAGAATAACTATGTAAATCATTTGCTGATGCTGGCTAAGCCAGTTGAATATCTCGTCCATATTATATATTATCTATTAAATATTGTGCTTAGTGGCTTGAAGCAGTTTTAACGTACAACTTATAACTTACACCTTATTACCCGTCAATTCCTTCACCCTGTCATTACATACCTCACCGTTATTGGTGATGCAAGTTCCCTTTACCAGATCATCTTCAAAATTTAAATTGAGTTGTCCTTCTTTCCCGATGATGAGTTGCAGAAAGTTTAGAATATTCTTTCCATATAACTTACTTGCATCAGATGGCATAGTTCCCTGTAAATTTGAATTGCCAATGATTGTTACATTTTTATACACAACGGTTTCACGGTCTTTGGTTCTGGTAGTATTACCTCCCGTGATCGAGGCCAGGTCGATAATAAGCGAACCTGCTTTCATATTATCCAAAATACTGTCTGGCAATAGAATTGGAGCTTTTTTGCCCGGAATCTGAGCAGTTGTAATGATAACATCCGCTTTAGATGCAACCTCGGCGATCCTTGCCTGTTGTTTTTGTTTATATTCTTCGGTCTGGTCAACAGCATAACCACCAGCCTTTGAAGCATCAAGCGCACCTTCCACTTCAATAAACTTTGCACCCAAACTCATCACTTCTTCTTTAACTGCAGGACGGGTATCAAAAACTTCAACAACAGCACCTAATCGTTTCGCTGTGGCTATAGCCTGGAGTCCGGCAACCCCTGCTCCAAGTATCATCACTTTTGCCGGAGCAATACTTCCAGCAGCAGTCATAAACATTGGAAAATATTTGGGAAGTTGCATTGCAGCCAGAACCACAGCTTTATAGCCTGCAATATTAGCCTGAGAGCTCAGTATATCCATGCTTTGCGCCCGGGTTGTTCGGGGAAGCATATCCATACTAAATGTTGTGAATCCACGCTCCGCCCACTTCTTAATTAACTCAAAATTGGCAAGTGGATTAAAAACGCCTAAAATGACGGCTGATTTTTTGGATTTGTTAAGATCATCCTCGGTTAAAGGATGGATACTCAATAAAATATCTGAATTTTTTAAAACATTCTCTCTTGAACCAAGCTCTGCACCCTGCTCAGAATAAAGTGTGTCAGGAGCAAATGCATTTTGACCGCAATTGCTTTCGGCCAATACATTTATATTTTGTTTCTTCAAGACTGAAATATGTTCGGGAATTAATGATACCCGTGTTTCCGGGGAGGGCTCAAGCAAAATACCAATCGTCATGAATTCATTAATATTATTAAGTGATTATTTCCCAAAATAGAAAAAATAATTAGCTATAAAGAAAGCTGCATTAAAAAAATTACAAATATTTTAACCTGGGCATCAGAGCCAGGCGAGCAGACTAAATCAGGATGATGAAATCATTTATGTCGAATAAAATTTGAGCTTAATAAACTATATTTGCGCCTCAAATGAAGTATATACGTAACTTTTGCATAATTGCTCACATTGATCACGGTAAAAGCACCCTGGCTGACCGTCTTCTGGAGTATACTAATACAATCACCCAGCGTGAATCACAGGCTCAACTGCTTGACGATATGGATTTGGAGCGTGAGCGCGGGATTACCATTAAGAGTCATGCAATCCAAATGGATTACATTCAGGATGGTCAGCCCTATGTTCTTAATCTGATTGACACACCGGGTCATGTGGATTTTTCATATGAAGTTTCCCGTTCGATTGCTGCCTGTGAAGGTGCATTATTAATTGTGGATGCATCGCAGGGAATACAAGCACAGACCATTTCTAATTTGTACCTGGCACTTGAGCATGATCTGGAGATTATTCCAATTCTGAACAAGATGGACCTTCCGGGAGCTATGCCAGAGGAAGTGAAAGACCAGATCATTGAACTGATTGGATGTAAACGTGAGGAAATTATTCCTGCATCAGGCAAAACAGGCCTGGGGGTGGATAACATTTTAAAAGCCATAATTGAACGTATTCCTGCTCCAAAAGGAAATCCTGACGGAGAATTACAGGCACTGATATTCGACTCGGTTTTTAATTCATTCAGGGGTATTATCGCATATTATAAGGTACTGAACGGCGAGATCCGAAAAGGTGATAAAGTAAAGTTTGTAGCTACAGATAAGGATTATATTGCAGAGGAAGTAGGCACCCTGAAACTGACTCAGAAGCCTAAAGATGTAATTAAAACCGGTGATGTAGGGTATATCATTTCGGGGATAAAAGAAGCACGTGAGGTTAAGGTCGGAGATACGATCACACATAAGGATAAACCAAGTTCAGAACCAATCAAAGGTTTTGAGGAAGTAAAACCAATGGTATTTGCAGGTATTTATCCAGTGGATACAGATGAATATGAGGAACTTCGTGAAAGCATGCACAAACTGCAGCTGAATGATGCTTCTATAGTTTTCGAACCTGAATCGTCAGCGGCTTTGGGATTTGGTTTCCGTTGCGGTTTCCTGGGTATGCTCCATATGGAGATTATTCAGGAGCGACTTGAAAGAGAGTTTGATATGACAGTGATTACCACTGTTCCGAACGTATCCTATAAGGCCTTTACCTCTAAAGGTCTTGAGATCGACGTCCATAACCCATCCGACCTGCCTGATCCAAGTAAACTGGATCATGTTGAAGAACCATATATTAAGGCAAATATTATCACTAAATCTGAATTTGTAGGGCCAATCATGTCACTCTGTATTCAGAAACGTGGTACAATAATCAATCAATCCTACTTAACATCCGACCGGGTTGAACTGATATTTGAAATGCCAATGGGTGAAATTGTATTTGATTTTTATGACCGCCTGAAAACAATTTCTAAAGGATATGCATCTTTTGACTATCATCAGATAGGTTACCGGCAGTCAGACCTGGTACGTTTGGATATACTCTTAAACAGTGAACCTGTTGACGCACTTTCCTCATTAATCCATAGAACAAACTCTTATAATTTCGGAAAAAAGATCTGTGAAAAACTTCGGGAATTGATTCCGCGCCAGCAGTTTGAGATCATTATTCAGGCATCCATCGGAGCGAAAATTATTGCCCGTGAAACTGTAAAAGCTTTGCGTAAAGACGTTACCGCAAAATGCTATGGCGGTGATATTTCAAGGAAACGTAAGCTTCTTGAAAAGCAGAAAAAAGGTAAAAAGCGAATGAGACAAGTTGGTAATGTGGAGATACCTCAAACAGCCTTCATGGCCGTCCTGAAATTAGATTAATCAGACAATTTCGCATTACGCGAATTGCGAATTTAA
>CAYJAM010000103.1:0-7699 GCA_964367725.1 uncultured Sphingobacterium sp.
CGCTTTGTTATACTGATCGATCAGCATTGTAGTGTCAGCCTGATAATTAAAGCTTAGATTTTGCCTCGATGTAAATCCACCGAACAGCAGCTTTACTTTATTGAAACCCTGCCATTCCCAATCAGATTTTAGACTAAAGTCTTCAATCATATTCTTTTCTACTGTTCCCCGGCTTATTTCACTAGTAAAACCGGCGGTATCAGTCACTGTTGATTTATTGCTTCTGTCGCGGTCGCTCTTATAAGTTGAATAACTGACCAGGGTATTAGAGTATAATTTAGATCCCCAGAACCTCGACCACTTTGCACTGGAGCCCAAATTACCATAGTCTGTTAAGTCGCTTATTTTGATTCCTCCGCCATTCCCGCTTATAAATGAAGGCAGATTGATTTCCCTGCTATTATCCAGATTATCATTTCCCTGGTAGAAGCTCCAGGAAAATATATCTTTCTCTCCATGCCGGTAAGTGTATTTTGCATTCAGATCATAGAAATAAGAAATTGGGGTGCTGCTTGCTGCCGGCCCTCCCCGGCCACCGAAACCTCCTGGTCCCTGTGGTGTCTGGGTCAGATTACTTGTATTATTAAATTGATTGAACAGCTTATTGTAAAGTGGACCCTGGTATGATCTGCGGTAGGCAAGGAGCAATGAGGAATTATCAGTAACAGGGGTTTCAAGGAATATATTGGCACTTAACAGACTCAGGTCAGTTCCCAGACTGAAATCTTTCTTATTACCTTCTTTCCCGCTGATGTCGGTAACACTTGATAATCTCCCGCCAAATTTTGATGAAAATCCACCTTTGTATAACTGAACATCCTTTACTGCATTACTATTGAATGCACTAAAGAATCCATACAAATGATCGACCTGGTAAATGGTAAATCCGTCAAACAGAACAAGATTTTGGTCGGGTGTTCCTCCCCTGACATATGCTCCTGAAGAGGATTCATTACTTGCACTGATACCCGGCATCAATTGAAAAGATCGTAGAATGTCTTTTTCACCAATGTTGGGCAGCTCATTTAATTTTGCAGGTGAAATCTGCAAAACACTAACCCGCCGGGTATCAGTAGTCATAACCCCATCCGTTTTTTTATCGGTGATCACTACTTCCGACAGGTTATTGCTGGATGGAAACATATTGATAGTGACCAGATTCTTAAAATCCAGATTTCGGAGTTCGAATCGATCGGTCTGATAACCGATATAAGAGGTAATTACAGTGCAGGTATCTGTAGGGACGTTTAGGATTGTAAAATAACCATCGGCATTACTTGTTGCACTCAGGTCAGTATATGCTATTCTGATAACAGCTCCGGGCAAGGTTTCTCCGCTTGCTTTGTCTATCACCTTGCCGGAAACATTGAAGGGTCCTTTTCTTATGCTTAAAGGTTCTTTTTTTTCTGCCCTTTGCTGGATAACTGTCTGGGTCAGGACCGGAGTGACCAGCGTATTTCTGGCAAGCTTTTTTAAAGGCAGCAGTTCATCCTGTGTTTTTAGAATATAAATTGTTCCATTACCTTCTAGCCAGTAACGATAACCGCTGCTCCTGCAAATGTTCGCGAGGACGCCTTTAAGTGGTTCATTAAAGAAATGTTCAGCGACGAATTGCTTTCCGATTTCTTCCCTGTTGAAAATTATTCTCAGATTATGCTGCTTAGCTATTGAGTCCAAAAAATTATCCATCGACATGGTGATGAAACCATTAATTAAAATGTTGTTATCCATCCGCTGCTGAGCAATGGAGAACTGAAATGCAAAGAGTGCAAGTATGCAGGTGATGAATGTTTTTTTCATGATTATGCAGCTAAAATAGGCCGACATATTCTGCACAAAAAGTTAAGTAATGTTAAATGCGACCTAGCACCTTAATCCTGCGATGAACTGATTGATTTTGCGGAGGAACAATTTTTGAATTCGGAACTTAAGATGATGAACTGCTTTATATTTGTACTCTTACCGATATTTTGGGGATCAACAAAAGCTGGTCTCAATATTTATTTATGGCTTGTCTGATATTTCAAATATGTTCACCAGGAAAAATTTAAAATCTCAATTGTGGATCTACCACACAGTGCCACTGCTGATCTGGCTTGGATTAGTATTGCTTCCTTTTTTATTCTCTCCGGGCCCACCCATTCCATCAGACAATCATGGATTTATGATTAAGATGTTTTATGGGAATATTTTACTGTTGATTATTTTTTATATCCATTCCTATGCCTTATTCCCGCTACTTGAATTTAAGGAGCGAAAATTCTGGTATTTTCTGGGATTAATAATCTGTTTACTCGTATATGTATTTATATCGGAGCAATTGAGACCTGGCCCTCATGGCTACATGGAGTCAGGAAGGATGCAGGGGCGGGGAGAGTTTCGCGGAGGCCCGGGATATTATTTTCACCTGGTCCGCTTTTTTATAGTAATAATATGTAGTTACTCTTATTGTTTATTTCTGGATAACATCAAAAGAGAGAGAATAATAAAGGAAAAGGAAAATACTCAATTGAAAACAGAACTAAACTTTCTGAGGTCTCAGATCAGTCCGCATTTTATGTTTAACGTGCTAAATAGTATGGTCTCTCTGGCAAGGAAAAAATCAGACATGCTTGAACCTGCATTGGTCAACATGTCAAGTCTGATGCGATATATGCTCTATGAGAATAATGGCAATCCGGTAAATCTGGGTACGGAAATAGAATACCTTAAAAATTACATTGACCTTCAGTTGTTACGGTATGGCGATTCACTCAAATTGAATTTATATATCAATGGCCGTTTTGACGAGTATCGTATTGAACCTATGTTACTCATTCCATTCGTCGAAAATGCTTTTAAACATGGGATATCGATGATTGAAGAACCTTTAATTGATATTTCAATTTCTATGGAAGAGGGCAGCTCCAATCTGAAATTCATTGTGATGAACACTATCAGTTCCCTGGAAAGTCCGGATGAAAATGGCAGAGGTATAGGTTTATCGAATGTTAAAAGAAGATTGGCCCTTTTATATCCTGATTCCTATAAGCTGCAAATCGAGAAAACAGAAACTGCTTTTAAAGTCATCGTTAATATCAAGCTTGCATAATGAGGTGTTTAATTGTAGATGATGAAAAGCCGGCATTAGAACTCCTGGAGGATAATGTTAGAAAAGTGCCATTTCTTAGTCTTGCGGGCGCATGCCGAAACTCAATTGAAGCTCTTGAAGTACTCAGGAATCAGCAGATTGATCTGGTGTTTTTGGATATCAGGATGCCGGGTATCAATGGGCTTGATCTGATCCGTGGACTGCAGAATGCTCCACTTATTATTCTTGTTACAGCTTATGACCATCATGCAGTTGAGGCTTTTCAACTTAATGTGGTTGATTATTTGTTGAAGCCGGTTTCGTTTGAACGCTTCTTTTCTGCAGTCAATAAGGCTCATGACCTGTTTACACTTCGGAGGCAATCAGCACAGGCACAATTGCCAAGACACGATCATATTTTTGTAAATGCAGGGTATTCGCTTGTGAAAGTTCGTTTACAGGATATTATTTACATTGAGGGCCTGAAAGATTATGTAAGAATTAATCTCTGTGAGGGTGAGGATCCTGTGATTACCCGGATCAGTTTACGAGATCTTGAAAATAAATTACCCTCTGATCTTTTTATGCGTGTGCATAAATCATATATTATTTCTCTGGACAGAATAGATTCTATTCAAAAATATAAACTTCAGGTCAGCGGACAGGAGATACCAATCGGAGGATTATATCGAAATGCGTTGGATCTCCATATCAATGAGAGAAATATTCAGGTTAAAGAGCTTGATTAATTGTTGTGCAGATAGCTTAATGATCCTAAAATTGCAGCTATTTTAATCCGGATTAAAGGGTTAAATCTCTAATATTTGGTTTTTCTATCCAAAAAATTTCTAATTTGAATCCGAATTCAATCACCTTTTAAAAAGAATAAATGGACTCTGTTTCTAGCACTCCTGAATTAGCAAATGATGCTAATGTCAGCCCTGAAAAAAAGAACAATCTGTTTCTGGTAATTGTTGCCTCTTCGGTGGGTACTCTTATCGAATGGTATGATCTTTTGCTGGCCGTAATCATGGCCAATATTTTATCTATGCAATTATTCCCTGCCGGCGGGAATAATTTCGTTGAAACATTGGGGATTGTGGCTACAACCTATCTGATCAGGCCATTTGGGTCATTATTGTTCGGAAATTTTGGGGATAAGGTAGGACGAAAATATACTTTTCTGGTATCCTTGCTATTAATGGGCGGGGCCACTTTCTTAATTGGCTGTATTCCAACATTCGAGCAGGCCGGCTGGGTATCACCGATATTGTTTTTAATACTCAGGCTGATGCAGGGCTTAGCTATCAGCGGTGAGTATTCCGGGGCTATAATTTATGTTGCGGAACATTCTCCGGATCATAAAAGAGGCTTCTATACCGGATTTATTCAAACAACCTCCTCTTTTGCTTTGATTTTAGGTTTAGTGGTAGTCTTATCTACCAAAGGTTTAATGACAGAAGAGAGTTTCAACTCTTTTGGATGGAGAATTCCATTCCTTTTCAGTGCGATTTTAGTTATAGCGAGTTATTATATCCGTCGCCGACTTCATGAAAGTCCGGTTTTTGCCCAGCTTAAAAGTGAAGGCAAAACCAGTAAATCCCCGGTAAAGGAAACCTTTAAAACCAAAAAGAATATAGGCCTGATCCTCGGAGCTGTTTTTGGAGGTAATGCCGCACAAAGTGCAATTATGCAGGTCAATCAGATCATTACATTGTTCTTTCTGCAGAGAACTGTTAAGCTGCCTGATACAACTGCATTATTGATCATGGCTGCTGGTATTCTTTTGGCAAGTCCATTCTTCCAGATTTTTGGGGCGCTTAGCGATCGTATAGGACGTAAAAAAGTGATGTTACCAGGAATGATTCTGGGATTGATAGTTATACCGGTTATGTTTTACTTATTCCTTGAACTTGGTAATCCGCAGCGTCTGGATGCAATCCAGTATATTGATACACAAACTACTATCATTTTTATAGGCTTGGTTTTTATGTTAACTATTTCTGGCACAATGGTTTATGGTCCTATGGGTGCTTTCCTGATGGAAATGTTCCCAACCAGAATTCGATACACCAGTATGGGATTTGTGTATAATGTTGGTAATGGTGCAATTGGTGGATCTACCCCGGTGATTACCGAACTGATCAAATCTTCTGTAGTGATTGGATTTGCTCTTTCTCCTTTTGTGGGACTTGCCTACCCTCTGGCATTGATTTTAATCGGAATTATAGTCAATATTTTCTATGTCCCTGAAACATATAAGAATAAGCTGACAGATTAAAACAATCAAATTATCGTGTTCTATGACAAATAAATTAAGCAGGCGAAAAGTTTTAAGCAGCTTTGGCCTTACAGGGCTGGGCTTGCTCACATCCAATGTTCAGGCGGGTACAGTTAATGCCATATCCCTGGTCAAGGAAGGGGAGAATATTCTCTTTTATTCAAGTTTGACAGAATTGAAAGACAGTACCGTTCTAAAGGCGGGAAGTATTGTCCAGACAGGAGGGTATTACCAAACGGGCGATGGTGGTCAGGGGACCTATATGATCCGAACCTCAGCGTCTGAATTTAATCCGGATGGCGGCGGAATAATCGGTTTAAAAAAGAATCTGATCGCAGTCTTAATCAATGTCAACGAAGTAAATTATCAACTATTTGGAGCAGTTGGTGATAAGCAAAACGATGATGGGGTACAGATTAAGGCAGCCCATGAGTATGCAAATAGACATCGCATTCCTGTTATTAACCTGAGTGGAGAATATTGGTTCAGAGAGACCACCGCAATTGTCATTAAAACAAATGTTGATTGGGGACAAAGTATTTTTCATTTTGATGAGAAATTCAATGGTAAAGAACCCCGATTTAAGGTGTTGAGTGATGTAGCTCCTTATCCAATTGAACTGAGTGCAACGACTAAAAACTCCTTGATCAGTCAGCTAAAACCCGGTTCACAGGTTATCCCTGAGCTGGCTCCCTATAAGAACTGCCTGGTAATTGTTGCCGATTCCGGAGATATGATCGGACTGAGGAATCAGACTACCGGTGTCAGCAGAGGATGGGCCAGAGAAGAACTTTTCTATGTGGAAGAACATGGACGCATTGTGGGCGAGATGGCCTGGACTTTTAAGAACTATACCAGTTTAATGGCTTATCCTGCCAGCGACAGTTACTTAACGATTACCGGAGGTACATTTTATCTTTCTGGAGATAATGAAGGAAATTATGTAGAAAACGGAATACGGATTGAACGTAGCAGAACTCTGGTATCAAATCAATGGGTCGGCCTTGAACCGGGAAAGCAGGATGTGGCTAAAATTCAGCGTAGTGGTTTCTATTCGCTGAAAATGGTTTATGATGTAGTAGTTGAAAACATCAGACTCATCCCCTGGGAAAAAGACAGATCAGGTGTGCCGATGGTACCTCAGGGTACTTATGGAATCTCAGGTAACCGCTGGATGAATGTTACTTTCCGGAATATTACCGCCGAAGGCAGTCCGGTTCACTGGGGTGTTTTCGGTACCAACCTGACCAAGAATTTCCGGATCGAGAACTGCATGCTCAACCGTGTAGATGTGCATTTCCACTGCTGGAACCTCTATATCAAAGACAGTAAGGTAGGGCAGAGGGGACTGACTTTAACGGGTGGAGGTGATCTATTTGTTGAAAACACACTCGTAAATTCCAACGCATTCATCTCATTCAGAGCTGATTATGGTGCTAAATGGGATGGGGATATTCGTATAAAAAATTGCAGACTGGTTCCTCGTACAGGGGCATCACAGGTTTCGGTTTTACAGTTCGTCACTGCGGATTTCGATTTTAAATATCCAATTGGATATGGACGTAGTCTAAGCATGCAGGATATGGTTGTTGATTTTACCGGACAGGAACAAAGCAAGGCTGTATGCTGGCTTATGAAAACTTCGGAATGGAAGAATAATGCGGATAAGGTAAAGCTCTTCTTTCCGCAGCAAATGGATATCAATAATGTTAGTATCCGCGGCCGGAAGCAGGGGCTTCGTTTATTCCAGTTATATGATTGCTCAAAATATTATATGCAGACGGAAGGCTCATATGACGGTGTCAGGATGGAAAGTAATTGCCGGATCCTGATCCGGAACGTTGATCTCGAGAAGCTAAATCCTGCCCCAATTAGTGCTGCAAAAGACAATGTTCATTTCTTCCTGAATGATACTTCGGCAGATAAACGCCCGGATGCATTGTATCCTGATATCAGATTCGAAGGCTGCAGGAATATGGAACTTTACGCCGGAGAAGGAACAGCAAATCTGAGATTTGAGAATTGCTCCATCAGGCGGATAAGCAAAACTGCTGCAAAACCATTCAAAGGTCGGCTTTCATTTACAAATTCTGAGTTTGTTCCGGAAGTAGAAGAGGGTGCTGAACGAATTTATGATCTGGATTCAGAGCTGGGTGTGAGTTTTAGTGACTGCACCGTTTATATGCCAGAAAAAGCCGGACAAAAATTGTCTGTATGGCTGTCTAAAATTGGCTTTCTGCAAATCAATAAGCAGGTTCGTTTTAATCATTCGAATACCCGTCTGGGAAATGATATTATTCAATATTGTAAATCAAATTCAATTAAACTTAATCCAAATTTCATTGGGA
>CAYJAM010000104.1:0-7693 GCA_964367725.1 uncultured Sphingobacterium sp.
ACCCGGTAATTTTCCAGGTCTTCGCCTACCTCATCTCCGCGACGCTCAGTTTGTTCCTCCAGCATTTTGATGATTCCATCAAATGAGATCTGGTAATTCTGAACATTCCATTTATTGTATTCAACCGGTACGGTAATGATATCATGAGAGCCATTCAGAATAATATCCAGAATTTCTTCCGGAAATTTTTCAAGAGGTGTAGAGAGTGAGAAATTGTATTTTTTTGCAAGTGCTTTTAATATCTGGAAGACCCAGGTCTCACGGTATTCGCCAAGAGGAGCCAGTCCGCCTTGCATAATGCTCAGCTTCGGATTCGGGATAACCGAATGCCGGTCGACTTCAAATATATAGCCCAGGCCGCTGCATCGTTCACATGCCCCATAGGGCGAATTGAAGGAAAAGGTATTGGGTTGCGGTTCATCATAAGAAATTCCAGAAATAGGATCCATCAGGAATTTGCTGTAGAAGAATTCCCTGTTCTCCTTATCACTGATTTTTATGATTCCTTTTGAAACTTTTAAAGCGGATTGAATGGAGTCGTAAAGTCTTTTTCTATCATCGGCACTGACCAGAAGCCGGTCGATCACCATTTCAATATCATGGATCTTATAACGATCGAGCTGCATTTTAGGGCTGATATCCAGAATCTCACCATCAACCCTGACTTTTAGATAGCCCTGCTTGCGGATTTGTTCAAAAAGTTCACGGTAATGTCCCTTACGGCCTTTTACCACTGGTGCAAGAATACTTACTGCCTGACCCTCGAATTTTTCAAGTATGCTTTTCAGGATCTGATCCTCAGTCATGCGCTCCATTTTCTCACCGCTCACATAAGAATAGGCTTCTCCTGTTCTGGCAAATAGTAAACGCATGAAATCATAGATCTCGGTGATGGTACCAACTGTTGAACGGGGGTTTTTGCTGGTCGTTTTTTGTTCAATAGCAATTACCGGACTTAATCCCGAGATTTTATCAACATCAGGGCGTTCCATACCGCCAAGGAACTGACGGGAGTAAGCACTGAAAGTTTCCATATATCGGCGCTGTCCCTCGGCATATATCGTGTCGAAGGCGAGCGATGATTTTCCACTTCCACTCAGTCCGGTTATCACAACCAGCTTGTTTCGTGGGAAAGAAACATCAATATTTTTTAAATTATGGACCCTGGCACCGAAAACTTCAACTTCACTTTGCTCTCCAAGGTCAGGATTAGATTTATTCATAAATTGAATACACGCTCAAAATTTATGCAAATATGCGATTTTTTCTGCTAGCGACTTAGGAATTTACCAGGGCATTATGCCAGATAAATCCTTCTTTCGCATTAGATTACATGCTACTGACGAAATCTGCTTTTCGCTCTGTCAGGTGATTTCGCAAGTCGGATAGTTCAGACTTACGAATTTACCTGGGCACCATGCAAGATAAATTCGTCAGTCACATCTTGATTGAGCGACCCGATAGCTATCGGGTGACGAAATCGACTTTCCGCTCTCCTAGGTGATTTCGCAAGTCCGTAAACAGTAAAGGGCCGGATAAATCCGGCCCTCTCTGATTGGTTTATTATGGTTAGTTCTTTAAAATTTGTGGATAGGCAGTATTACTTCTTCCTGTATTCGCATCAAAAAGTGTTTTACTTTCTGCATTAGCATTTGCTAAAAGTCTGCTTGCCCTGTTATTGTATCCGTAACGGGTAGGATTTTCGATGATCTCTTTCATTGAGATCAGTTTATAAACATAAGAAGCGGTTTCTCTGTTTAGCTTCATTTTGTAGTAGTTGTCCTGGCTTTGTTTATACATCTGACGTTTAAGACTTCCCTCGCCAATATTATAGGCAGCGGCAGCCAGTGTCCAGCTATTAAACTCACGATATAAGGATTTGATGTATTTTGCAGCAGCAATACTCGATTTACGAATATTTTGCCTTTCATCTAGCTCCGTATTTACTTTAAGTCCAAAATCCCGGGCAGTTTGTGGCATAAATTGCCAGTAACCTGATGCCCCTTTTGGTGAGGTTCCACCCTGCAGTCCGCTTTCAACCAACGGCACGTATTTAAAATCAGCAGGAATTCCATATTGTTTCAATATAGGTTCAATGATTGGGAACCATTTTTCTGCCTGTCGGTGAAGTTTTGAAGTCTGTAAAGCCTCATAAGAATGAGCTTTTAAATTCGCATTCATTTTCAGCTTGATTCGCTGATCTCCCAATGGAAGACTTTCGTTTGCGAAACTCAGTGTATTGAAATAGGGTTCGATTGAAATTTCGTCGTTTTGAGCCCCCTGAATCGTTTTTAAATAATTATCAAAAGTTGCAGGAGTACTATAAATAAACATCTTGGCAGTTAACAGCAAGCCCAACATCACAGAACACGTTATCAAGTGTTTCTTTATCATTTTTACCTCTCTTTTTTGTTTCAAATAGGAATATTTTTGACAAAGGTACAAAATATATATCTAATTATCAAATAGTTATGAGAATAGCCTTGTTTTCAAGGTGTTTTAGAGCTAAATTTCAGTTAGATTTTTAGGTCTGATTTGCAATATTAAATCAGCTCTGTTTCCGTATTTTTGCTTACATTTGTGGTTCTCTTTTAAGGAGATAAAAAGCGTATCATGCCATTCAAAAATAAAAGGAACAGTCGCGACGACAAATCCGAAAAATCCAAACGTCCTGCAAGGCCTGCCACAGGCTCCGGTCCGAAAAGTAACTCTTACAAATCAGACCGTCAGGAAAGTACAAGCAATACCAAGAAGAAATTATTCTCAGACGATCCAAAGAAACCATTTAAAAGCGGTTTCAGAAGTTCGGATGATAAAACAGGTCCTGGATTTTCCTCCGAAAAGAGAAGTCCAAAGAGTTTCGGACGCTCTGATGATCGACGCCCGGCTTCTGATCGTCCAGAAAGAAAACCATTCGGAGATAAAAAGCCATTTGGCGACAGGCCCACTTCAGGAGAAAGAAAACCTTATTCTGACAGATCTCAGACTGAAAAAAGACCTTATTCAGATAGAACTGAGAGTGGTAAAAGACCCTTTACCGATAAACCGCAGGGAGATAGAAAACCTTATTCAGGATCTAAGGACACCGAAAGGAAACCGTTCCAGTCCAGAGATAAAAAATATTCAGACAAAAATGCACCTGTGAAAAGGTTCAATGATAAGCCGTTCAAATCGCGGCAGCCCAGTGAGCCTTCCGAATTTGATCGTCCTAAATACAGATCCGATGACAGAAAATGGAGTTCAGAAGAGCATTTGGGAAATAAAAGAAGTAAAAAGCCTGCAGTTGCAAAAGATGACGGACTAATCCGTCTGAATCGTTTTATTGCAAATGCTGGTATTTGTTCGAGAAGAAAGGCCGATGAATTGATCGCAGCAGGAGTAGTTTCTGTGAACGGTGTTCCGGTAACTGAGCTTGGCTATAAAGTTGATCCTGCCAAGGATTTGATCCGTTATAACGGTGAGAACCTGAAAAGGGAGAAAATGGTCTATGTTTTACTGAACAAACCGAAAGATTATATTACTACCACTGACGATCCTCAGGAACGTAAAACGGTTATGAGCCTGGTTGAGAAAGCTTCGCGTGAGCGAATCTATCCGGTAGGGCGTCTTGACAGAAATACAACTGGTTTATTACTGATGACCAATGACGGTGATCTCGCAGAGAAATTATCCCACCCCCGGAATAATATTACCAAACTTTACCAGGTTGAACTCAATAAAAGTTTATCTCAGGGAGATTTGAATAAGATCCAGTTTGGTGTTGAACTTGAAGATGGTGTAATTAAGCCTGATCAGGTTAGTTATGTTGCCGGAGGTAGCAAAAAAGAAGTTGGGATTCAAATCCATAGTGGTAAGAACAGGGTAGTCAGACGAATTTTTGAAAGCCTGGGTTATGAAGTAGTCAAACTTGACCGTGTAGTCTATTCTCAGCTGACTAAAAAAGACCTTCCCAGAGGTCGTTGGAGATATCTGGAAGAAAAAGAGATCATTCAGCTTAAACACCTGATAAAATAAGATTTAAAGCCTTTGGGATTACCCGAAGGCTTTTTTGTTAATTTGCAGCATGATTCTTACGGATACCCATACCCATTTATATTACGAAACAGATCCCGCAAAACTGACAGAACTGATGCAAAGAAGTCTGGATAATCAGGTTAGCCGACTCTTTTTGCCCAATGTTGATTCCAAATCAATACCATTAGTTTTCGGATTGGCAGAGCAATATCCGCAGCATTGTTTCCCCATGCTGGGTTTGCATCCCTGTGATGTAAAAGAAGATTTCAAAGAGGAATTAGCACATATCTATAAAGAAGCAAGCATCAGAAAGATTTATGCTATTGGTGAGATCGGTATTGATCTATATTGGGATAAATCTACACTAAGCATACAAAAAGAAGCTTTTCGCACCCAGATTGGCTGGGCAAAGCAAATGAGTCTGCCCATCGTCATCCATTGCCGGGAAGCATTTGATGAGATCTTTGAAATTCTGGAGGAATTAAAGGATGATAAGCTGAGGGGGATCTTCCATTGTTTTACCGGTGATGGTGCACAGGCAGAAAAAGTAATCAGCCTCGGATTTTATCTTGGTATAGGTGGAGTCCTTACCTATAAGAATTCAGGTTTGGATAAAGTTGTGCAGTCAATTCCATTAGAACAGCTTGTTCTTGAAACCGATTCGCCATACCTTACCCCTGTTCCGTTTCGTGGAAAACAAAATGAAAGCAGTTACCTGGTTTATGTGGCGCAGAAGCTTGCCGATCTGAAGCAGATTTCGATCGAAGAAGTTGCAGAAATAACAAGCCGCAATTCTGAAAAGGTTTTTGGTATTTAAGCACAGAAGATTTCTCAAACTCAATTCAGAAAGTGTAATCCTTTACCTTCTTTTTCTATCTTTACCTTCCGATAACCAATTAATTTTCCAATGACCAATGTTCTGATAATTTATACCGGAGGTACGATCGGTATGGTCAATGATCCTAAGACCGGAGTATTGGTGCCATTTAATTTTGAGCAGATCACAGATCATGTACCCGAACTAAAGAGGCTCAAATACAAGTTGACAGTACACTCTTTTGATCCCCTGATCGATTCATCTAATATGAGTCCGGAGATCTATAAAGAACTTGCATTGCGTATTCAAAGAGATTACGATCAGTACGATGGTTTTGTGATCTTACATGGTTCAGATACGATGTCTTATACCGCTTCGGCCCTGAGTTTTATGATCGAGAATCTGGACAAGCCTGTGATTTTTACGGGATCACAGCTACCGGTCAATGGAATACGTACCGATGCCAAAGAAAACCTGATCACTGCTTTAGAAATTGCAGCTGAAAAAAGAAAGGGCAAGGCGATGGTGCCAGAGGTTTGTATTTACTTTGATTATAAACTTTTCAGAGGCAATCGTTCTTTCAAATATAATTCAGAGAAGTTTGAGGCCTTTAGATCACCAAACTACCCGATACTTGCTGAAGCCGGAGTTTATCTCAAATTCAACAGAAATTATATCCTGAAGCCAAATTCAGAACCGGTGAAATTTCATACCAAACTTGACAGCGCAATTGGAATACTCAAGTTATATCCGGGTATTAGTCCGGCAATAGTTAGGGCAGCCCTTTCGGCAGATTGTAAGGCTGTGATCATGGAGACTTTTGGTTCAGGAAACACCTCTACTGAAAAGTGGTTTCTGGATCTGTTGCGGGAAGCCATTAAGGAGGGTAAGCTTATTTTGAATATTTCTCAATGTAAGGTTGGTACAGTAGAGCTTGGACGATATGAAACCAGCAGGGAACTCCGGGAAATGGGGGTTGTCAGCGGTTATGATATGACCTTTGAAGCTGCAGTAACCAAACTGATGTATCTTCTTGGAAATTTTAAGAGCAACAAGAAAATTGCTGAATATCTCGAAACTGACCTGAGAGGTGAGCTCACAGTTTATTAAACTTATTACCTGCAAATAAAACTTATTACTTAACACTTACAACTTATAACTTATTTCCGTTTTTTTTAATAGGTTTATTTAATCAATCTGTTAAGAGTATGCAAACACCAGACTATATTGTATTCTTTGTTTATTTTATAATAGTTAGTACGTATGGATGGTACGTGTATAAACGAAAGAAGCATGAAGATTCCAAGGATTATTTTCTTGCCAAAGACTCCTTAACCTGGTGGGCCATTGGAGCCTCACTGATTGCCTCTAATATATCTGCAGAACAATTTATTGGTATGAGTGGATCGGGCTTTACCATGGGTCTTGCTATTGCTGCTTATGAATGGCTTGCGGCAGTTACCCTCCTGGTAGTTGCGGTATTTTTTATCCCAATCTATCTCAAGAATAAGATCTATACCATGCCTCAGTTTCTCAAAACGAGATATAATGAAACTGTAGCGATGATTATGGCCGTTTTCTGGCTTTTGTTATATGTCGTTGTAAACTTAACCTCCATACTCTTTCTGGGGGCATTGGCAATCAGCAGTATCTCCGGACTAGATTTCGCGGTGTGTATGGTTGGGCTAGCCCTATTCGCCATTGTTATAACCCTTGGCGGGATGAATGTGATCGGGTACACCGATGTCATTCAGGTGGTGTTCCTGGTACTTGGCGGTTTGGTAACCACCTATCTAGCGCTGGATATGGTGGCTCAGCATTTTGGCTCAGAGGGGCCGATCAATGGATTCAACCTGCTGACAAAAAATTCGGGGGATCATTTTCAAATGATCTTTGAAAAAGATGATCCTTATTTTATTGACCTTCCCGGACTTGCTGTACTTGTTGGTGGGATGTGGATAGTCAATCTGAACTATTGGGGTTGTAATCAATACATTACGCAGAGAGCCTTGGGTGCGGATCTTCAAACAGCCCGCAGCGGAATCCTTTTTGCAGCTTTTCTGAAACTATTAATGCCAATTATTGTGGTTCTTCCGGGTATTGCAGCTTATGTTTTGTTTAAGGAGAATGTTTTCAGAGATGAAATGATGCTGAACGGAGAGGTTATGGCCGACCGGGCTTATCCTGTGCTATTGAATTTATTGCCCGTAGGATTAAAGGGTTTGGCTTTTGCGGCACTTACTGCTGCAGTGGTAGCATCACTCGCCGGTAAAGCCAATAGTATAGCCACTATTTTCACACTCGATATTTATAAGAAAGTATTAAATCCGGTAGCGGATGAGAAAAGACAAGTAGAAGTTGGTCGCTGGGTTATTGTGATCTCAATGATCATGGCGGTAATTATCGCACCTTATTTAGGCATTGATAAAAAAGGCGGATTCCAGTACATTCAGGAATATACAGGTTTTGTTTCTCCGGGAATTCTGGCGATGTTCCTGCTTGGGTTTTTCTGGAAAAAGGCTACCTCCAATGCAGCCTTATTTGCAACCATAGGGGGCTTTCTACTCTCCATAATTTTTAAATTCATGCCCAACTATGTGGATCTGCAATTCCTTAATTCCACAGGATTTTCGGTTGCGAATGCAGAGGGTATTTATGAGATTCCATTCATAGACCGTATGGGATTTGTTTTCATTATTTGTGTTCTGGTTATGTATCTGATCAGCATCTATGAAAACAGAAATGGAATTATTCCAAATGCTTTGAAGGTGGATAACAGCATGTTCCGTACAACTCCGGGATTTGCGGTTGGGGCATTATTCATAATCGGGATAATTGCAGCATTGTATGGTATTTACTGGT
>CAYJAM010000105.1:0-7664 GCA_964367725.1 uncultured Sphingobacterium sp.
ATCCAGGTTTTGCATACTCCTGGTCATACCATGGAAAGCACGACTTTTCTATTGAAAGATGAGAATGGAAAAGACCATTGTATTTTCAGCGGTGATACATTGTTTCTCGGTGATGTAGGTCGTCCGGATCTTGCCCAAAAGGCAGCACATATGACACAAGATGAACTTGCAGGTTTGCTTTACGATAGTCTGAATAACAAGATAATGCCTTTGGCAGATGATGTGATAGTATATCCTGCCCATGGTGCCGGCAGTGCCTGTGGTAAAAATATGATGAAGGAAACTGTGGATACCTTAGGAAATCAGAAAAGAACCAATTATGCACTGAATCAGCCTGATAGAGAATCGTTTATTAAAGCAGTTACCGATGGACTACTTCCTCCTCCAGCTTATTTCGGCTATAATGTAGCCATGAATAAAAAGGGATATGAAAATTTTGAAACTGTTTTGAATAACGGAATGAGGGCTTTGAGTCCGGATGAATTTGAAGTTGCCGCTGAGAATACCGATGCGCTAATTCTTGATACCAGAGATAATACAATTTTCTACAAAGGATTTATCCCGCAATCTGTTAATATCGGCCTTGGTGGTGATTTTGCACCATGGGTTGGAGCTCTTATCGTAGACGTTAAGCAGGCAATTTTATTGGTTGCAGATGAAGGAAATGAGGAAGAAGCAGTGACCCGTTTGAGCCGTGTAGGTTTCGATAATATTCTTGGACATTTGAAAGGTGGATTTAAAGCCTGGTTAGATTCAGGTAAAGAAGCTGATGTGGTTGACCGTATTACAGCTGAGCAGTTTGCCAAAGAATTCAGACTTGGAACAGACAAGGTAATTGATGTACGCAGAGAAAGCGAATATGCTGCAGAACATGTTGAGGATGCCTACAACAGGCCATTGGCTTATATCAATGAGTGGATTAAGGATCTGGATCCAAAACAGCATTTCTTCCTGCATTGTGCCGGAGGTTACCGCAGTATGATGGCCGCATCTATACTTCAGGCGAGAGGTTATAGAAACTTCACCGAAATTGCCGGTGGATTTGGAGCGATCAGTGCTACCAATATTCCAAAAACAGATTTTGTTTGCCAGAGTAAGGTGATGCCTGCCTGAGCTGCTGAAGTATCATTCTAAATTTTCAAAGGGAGGCATTTATCTGGATTTGCCTCCCTTTGTACTAATAATCCTTCCGGGTATTTGATTTTATACTTAAATTGAGTTATGCAGGGTTTACATAAAAACAGATATCAATTTGCATTACTGGTATTGGTGAATGCCTTTGTTGGTGCCATGGTTGGACTGGAACGATCGATCATGCCTAATTTCGGGAAACTGGAATTCGGTATCAATGCCAACACTGCCTTAATGTCTTTCATTATTGCATTCGGTATAAGTAAATCCCTGAGTAATTATGCTGTTGCTCAGCTCTCAAAAAAACTAAGCCGAAAAACAATTCTGATTATCGGCTGGATTGCTGCACTTCCGGTACCTTTTTTATTGATGTACGCACCCAACTGGAACTGGGTTATCGCTGCCAATATTTTATTAGGGATAAACCAGGGTCTTGCCTGGAGTGCAACTGTAATTATGAAAATTGATCTTGTTGGTTCAAAGAACCGTGGCCTGGCTATGGGAATCAATGAATTTGCGGGTTACCTTTCGGTTGGTCTGGCTGCCTGGCTGGCAAGTTCTATTGCACTGGATTATGGTTATGCATTTTTCCCCTTTATTCCCGGAGTTATATTTTCAATAGCAGGCTTATTAACCACAATTTTCCTGGTTAAAGACACTACCCATTTCGTAAATGCAGAAAGTCTGACAAGCAAAGTCCCATTGCTGCAGAATGTATGGAAGGAAACAAGCTGGAAACATCAAAATTTGGGTTCGGTAACTTTGAATGGTCTGGTGAATAATCTGAACGACGGGGTAGTCTGGGGTTTATTGCCGGTACTGCTTATGCAAAAAGGTTTCGGAATAGGCCAGATTGGAATTATTGCAGGAATTTACCCTGCTGTTTGGGGGATTTCGCAATTATTTACCGGAAAACTGGGGGACAGTCACTGTAAAAAACAAATTATCACTTCGGGAATGTTTTTACAGGCTCTTGCAATCATCATCATGGCTCTGGCAACTTCCTTACCCTTTTTAATTTTCGCATCGGTATTGCTTGGACTCGGTACCGCACTGGTCTATCCAAATTTTCTGTCGGTTGTAGCTGAATGGACTCATCCTTCACAGCGTGCCGAAAGCCTGAGTATTTTTAGATTATGGAGGGATAGTGGTTATGTTTTTGGAGCAATTTTAAGTGGGATATTGGCAGATGCCTTTGGAATTGTTAATGCCCTTTTCATTGTGGCTGCTATAACGGCTACCTCAGGAATGATAGCGAACCTGCGGATGTGCTGTACAAATAAACTATTCTGGAACAGTAATTATTGCGTCCCGGTATATTAAAAAGGCCTATGAAAGCGAATGAAATTCTAAATAAGGACCTTATCCTCCGTGAAAATCTGGCGATTGAGAGGACAGATATGGCAATTGACAGAACCCTGCTGGCTTTTGTGAGAACCTCTTTATATTTTGCTATAGCAGGTATGACGCTAAACAGCCTGTTAAACCTCAGCTATGGCTGGTATCTGGAAATCGCTTTCTGGATAATCGCTTTGCTGATATTTTTTATTGGCCTTTACAGGTTTTACCATCAAAAACGGAAACTCAGAAGTAGTCGCAAGCATATCGGGAATTATATCCCGGATGATAAATCCTCCACCTGAGATTTTCATTTGTAACCTTTGTTACTGAGATCGCAGCCAGCAGTCCTTACTTTTGTTATATAATTTAGCATAACAACATATTCACATGAAAGCGATAATTTTTAGTAACTGGAACATCATCAGATTTCTTCGTTTGGGAATTGGACTGGTAATTCTGGTTCAGGCAGTGATGGCTGCGGATATATTGTTTGGTTTGATAGGTTTACTTTTTACAGGAATGGCTGTTTTTAATGCCTCTTGTTGCGGTGCTGGTGCATGTGCTGCTCCTCCTGCCAAAAACGATACCGGATCGAAAGAAATAAGTTATGAAGAAGTTAAATAAACAGCTATGACATTCAACGAATTGATTGAATCAGACAAGCCGGTGCTTGTTGATTTTTTTGCAGAGTGGTGCGGACCATGTAAGGTTATGGCACCAATATTAAAAGATGTTAAACAAGAAGTTGGGGATGCTGTAAGTATCCTTAAAGTTGACGTTGATAAGAACCCCCAGGCCGCTGCAGCATATCAGGTTCAGGGTGTTCCAACCCTGATTTTATTTAAACAGGGAAAAGTATTGTGGCGTCAAAGCGGCGTCGTTCAGAAGAACGGACTGGTTGGGGTCATAAATAAATTTACAGTTTAAAAATTAGATCATGGGCATATTTAGTTGGTTATTTGGAGGTTCTGCAAAGCAGGATCTGACCGGAATTATAAATGAAGGAGCATTTTTGGTGGATGTCAGATCTCCACGTGAATTTTCTCAGAATCATGTAAAAGGATCTGTAAATATTCCTCTTGACAGCATTCCATCACAATTGGCAAAATTCAAAAACAAGAAGCACATCATTGTTTTTTGCAGGAGCGGGAACAGAAGCTCACAGGCAAAATCTTATCTGGAGCAAAACGGATTTGCAAATGTTGTGAATGGTGGGACTGTAGAAATTGTAAATCAGTACGTAAGTTAATTCTGAGTATTTAGGTACTAGTTTGAATTAAAATAATAACAATAAAAAACATTATAATGAAAACAATAGTAGTTGATGTAAGAACAGCAGATGAATTCAATCTGGATGGACATGCAGAAGGCAGTGTAAATTATCCTCTTGATAAAATTGAAAACTATATTGATAGTTTACGTCAATTTGATAAAGTCATTTTGGTTTGCAGAAGTGGTAACAGAGCCAATATTGCAAGAAGTATACTTTTACAATCGGGTATTTCCAATATTGAAAACCAGGGTGCATGGCAGAATGTTTCGCTAAATTAATTTGATATAAAACCACAATGGAAACACTTAAAATTATAATTCCGACAGATTTTTCAGTTCAGGCAGAGTATGCTTACCTGATGGTGCAAAGGCTGCAAGAAAAAACAGCAATTGACATTCATTTTTTGCATGTTTTGAATGTGCCTGACACCGTAACGTTGGATTCATCCGGAAAGATTCAGACCTGTGGTGAGATTGATGTGAATTATGTTACACAACAAAAAGATATTGCTGAAAGAAAGCTGGCAAATCTAAAAGTCTTGTATGGCGATCATATTAATACCCATCTGGTGCTTGGTAAAACTACCGATGCGATTTTAAAATTTACAGAGTTAAATCAATTCGATCTGATTGTGATGGGGACCAAAGGTGCCAGCGGTTTGAAGGAAAAACTTTCGGGTTCGGAAACTCAAATTATTGCCCGTAAATCAAAGACGCCTTTACTTTCTTTGATGTGTGACCGCTCTGATCTTCAGATCCGCAACATTTTGCTGGTACATAATTTTAGTCAGCCGGCAAAGGAAAATCTGGTCTTAATGCATAAACTCATCAAGGCATTTGATACTAAAATGCACCTGCTGCAGATCACTTCAGGAAGTGTAGATGCTGAGAAGGCAAAAGTTGAAGCTCAAATGATTCAGTTCGCTGAATTAAATGGTATTTCAAATTACCAGTGTCATCTGATCAATGATAAAGATGTGGAGAATGGAGTGATACATTTCAACCAGATGATCAATATGGATATCGTTTGTATCGGTACACATGGTAAAGGTGGATTATTCCATCAAAGTGCGACAGAGAAATTAATTAATCATCTCTTCAAGCCAATCATTTCCTTTCACTTAAACAACTAAAAACAGATAATGGAATTTATATTACAACCATGGTCCTGGTGGTTCTCAGGGATAATGATAGCAGCTATCATGTTCTTTTTATTGTATTTCGGACAATCCTTCGGATTTTCTTCAAATTTAAGAACGATCTGTGCAGCTGCAGGTCTGGGCAAATCAGCTAAATTTTTTGATTTTAACTGGAAAGCACAAATCTGGAATCTGGTATTTCTTGTTGGAGCAATTTTGGGTGGTTTAATCGCCAGAGAGTTTTTGTCTACTGATGCACCTGTTCTGATTTCTGAAGCAACAATCCAGGATTTATCCAAGCTGGGAATTGCTGCTCCCGAATCCCTGCAGCCTGCCGAACTTTTCGGACTTGATGCGGTTTTATCAATAAAAGGATTTCTTCTTCTGGCTTTCGGTGGTTTAATGGTTGGTTTTGGATCGCGTTATGCAGGTGGATGTACTTCTGGGCACGCCATCAGCGGTTTATCTGATCTTCAAATCCCTTCATTAATTGCCGTAATGGGCTTTTTTATAGGGGGTTTACTGATGACCTATTTATTTCTTCCTTTAATATTTTAAGATATGAAGTTTATAAAATTTTTATTGCTGGGTATAGTTTTCGGTATCGTAATGACGAAATCTGAGGCGGTTTCCTGGTACAGGATTCAGGAAATGTTTCGCTTTCAGGCTTTTCATATGTATGGGATTATTGGAACCGCAGTTACCCTGGGTGTGGCGGGTGTGGCTTTAATCAAAAGGTTTCATATGAGAGATTATCATGGTAACCCGATTATGTTTAATCCGAAAGAAAAATCTGTTGCGCGTTACCTCATTGGAGGTTCGATCTTCGGACTCGGCTGGGCATTAAGCGGTGCTTGTCCGGGGCCAATGGTAGTGAATATCGGATATGGTTATTGGGCTATGGCAATTGTGTTTTTCTTTGCAATAGTTGGTACCTATCTGTACGGACTAATCAAGAATAAATTACCTCACTAAAAATCAGGCGTATGTCTCAGAAGCATAATGATGGCGATGTATCTAAGGATCTGCTTTCGGTCATAAGAAAGCTGATCAACTTGATGGTATTATTGATTGTTATAATAGTTGCTCTTCCACTGGGCTATTATCTGATCAATCTGCCAAAAAGACCTAAAGTTAAGCTTGAGGATACAGCGGCAGTTATTGCCGAAGTAAAAACAGCAGTTCAGGAATTTTGGATAGCGCCTGATGTCAGTACTATAACTGATGCTCAGCAAAAGGCAGAGGTGGAGTATGGGAAACAGCTGATTGCCCATACATCTCAATATCTGGGTCCTAATGGGTCTGTTATGCAGATCAGTAATGGGATGAATTGCCAGAACTGTCATTTGAAGGCCGGAACAGCAGTATTTGGAAACAACTATGGTTCTGTTGCCTCATTGTATCCAAAGTTCAGGGCAAGGAGCGGAACTGAGGAAAGTGTTGAAAAGCGTGTAAATGATTGCTTCGAGAGGAGCTTGAATGGGTCGGCTCTGGATACAGAAGGTAAGGAAATGAAGGCTATTGTAGCCTATATCAATTTTTTAGGTACTAATGTAAAGAAAGGTGAAAAGGCCGCAGGTTCTGGTTTCAGAGATCTGGCCTATCTTGACAGAGCTGCTGATCCGGGAAAAGGGAAGGCAGTTTATACTTCGAAATGTCAAAGTTGCCACCAGTCTGATGGTGCAGGATTTTTGAACTCTGATAAAACAGAATATGCTTTTCCTCCGCTTTGGGGTAAGAACAGTTATAATGATGGTGCCGGTTTATATCGCCTGTCAAACTTTGCTAAATATGTGAGGGATAATATGCCGCAAGGTGCTACTTATGAAAATCCGATTTTGACTGATGAAGAGGCATGGGATGTTGCTGCCTATATTAATTCACAATCACGTCCGCACATTAATGTTCCGAAAGACTGGCCTGATAAATCAAAAAAGCCGATCGACCATCCTTTTGTACCTTATTCAGAAAAGTTCAGTGAAGTACAAACTAAATTCGGACCATTCAAACCTATAGCAGAAGAGCAGAAGAAAAGTGCTGAAGCTGCAAAATTGAATAAATCCGGTAAGATTTAAAATTAGAATTCCCGAATCATTTGATATGGAAAATAATAGAAGAGGATTTTTGAAGAAAGTGGGTGCTTTGAGTGCTGGTGCAGCTTTGGTTTCTGCAAATCCGCTGTTGGCGATTGCCAACGAAACTTCTGACAGCAAGGCGGTTGAGATGAATGATGGAGAATTTACTCTTTCTATATTGCAAACTACCGACGTGCATTGTCAGGTTCATCCTCATGATGAACTTTTCTGGGAAAATGATCAGGCGGTATTTCGTAAGACAGGAGGCTATGCGCATCTGGCAACTTACCTTAGAAAAGAGAAGAAAAGGAATCCACATACCTTTATCATCGATACAGGAGACATGTTTCAGGGTAGTGAACTATCTGTAAAAACCTCGGGCAAAGCAATGGTTCCGGTTTTAAATGAACTGGGCTATGATCTTTATTTGCCGGGTAACTGGGAGGTGATATATCACAAAAAAGCCATGCAGACTTTATTAGGAGCGTTAAACGCTCCGAAAGTTTGTGCCAATATGTATCATGATCTTGGTAATGGCAAAAGGGGTGAATTAATTTTTCAGCCCTATCATGTATGGAACGTAGGAGGTGTAAAAATTGGCTTCCTCGGATATACTGATCCCCTGGTTCCTATCCGACAGTCGCCAGGTTACAGTAAAGGAATTATCTATACCAAACCTGAAGAAAACCTGGCTCATTACATAGAT
>CAYJAM010000106.1:0-7641 GCA_964367725.1 uncultured Sphingobacterium sp.
CAAATCCGACAACAAACCCAGTATTTACTTCGGTTGCGGATGATGCAATATTCAGATATCCCGGTACATTTCCTTATTTCAATCCTTACTATAATGCGAGGTTATCTGATTGGAATGCGGGTAATTATTTTACCAAATTCTTTTTGAGTAAAATGAATAGCACTAATGATCCTAGAAGAACAGTATGGATGACGACAGTAAATGTGGGCGGTGTGCCTGTTTACCAGGGAATTGAAAGTGGTTTTCCGCCAAGCTTAGAGTATGTGGTTGACAGGAATTCAAGTTATAACGACATCCTCAAAACCCTTCCTCAACTGGGATTAATGATGACCTATTCTGAAGTGGAGTTTATTAAAGCTGAATTGGCATTAAAAGGATTCATCACCGGCAAAACGCCTGCTGCGCATTATGATTCTGGAATTAGTGCTTCCATGGCACAATGGGGTGTAACCTTACCTGCGGGCTTTTTAACAAATCCCGGAATTGCGTATAACTCAAATGTTTCCATTGAACAACAACTGGAGCAAATCATGCTGCAAAAGTATTATGCCTTCTTTTTTGTAGACTATCAGTCCTGGTTTGAAAAACGCCGTACAGGTTATCCTGTTTTACCACGCGGGACTGGTATTCCGGCAGAGAACATATTCCCTTCAAGGGTGCCTTATCCTACCTATTTACAGTCTCTAAATTCCGGTAACCTACAGTCGGCAGTTGCATCTATGGGTGGTGATAATAGCAATGTTAAGGTTTGGTGGGAGAAATAGTATATTTAAGTGGGCAATTGAGTATTGCGTATTGAGTAATGAGAAACAAGAAATTAGGTCAAATTCAATTTTATTAATTGCTATAAATCCATTTTATAATAAACAAACGTTAAAATAAAGAAATGAAAAAAATATTTTTTCTGGGTTTTATGTTTCTGGTCTTTGCCTCAAATGCACAGAATCTAACTGAGCAGCTAAATTCTAAGAGAATTATGCTTCCAAATGGCTGGTCATTATCTCCTGCAGGCAGGTCAATAGAGTTGGGTGATTTACCTCTGAATATCGCTGTTTCAGGATCTGAGAAGTTCATGGCGGTTAGTAATAATGGACAGAGTATTCAAACGATTCAGTTGATTGATCCGAAAACAGAAAGAATTTTAGACAAAGTTGAAATTCCGAAATCTTTTTACGGATTAAAGTTTAGCAAGGATGACCGGTTTTTATATGCTTCCGGAGGGAATGATAACTGGATTTTGAAATACGAAACCGCCAGTTCAAAATTGCTAATCAGAGATACGCTTAAGCTCGGTAAAACCTGGCCTGAAAAAATATCACCAGTTGGTCTGGAAATAGATGATGCTAGAAATCTCTTGTACGTAGTCACTAAAGAGAATAATTCGCTTTACATTTTTGACTTGCTGACCAATAAAATCATCCATCAGCAAAGTATTGGAAATGAAGGATACACTTGTGTTTTGTCACCGGATAAGAAAACACTTTATATCTCATTGTGGGGCGGTAAAAAAGTAGCGTTTTTTGATACCAATCTCCGGAAAATCACTGCTTCAGTTGATGTTTCTTATAATCCGAATGAATTAATCCTTAATAAAGCCGGAAATACACTTTATGTGGCTAACTCTCAGGATAACAGTGTTTCTGTTATTGATGTACAAGCCAGGAAAGTTGTTGAGATTCTGAATGCTGCTTTATTCCCGAATTCCCTGACTGGATCTACAACGAATGGTTTGGCTTTATCGAAGGATGAGCGTAGTCTATACATCGCCAATGCTGACAATAATTGCCTGGCAGTTTTCAATGTAAGTCAGAAGGGTAAAAGTGTATCTAAAGGCTTTATCCCGGTTGGATGGTACCCAACGAATGTAAGAGTAATCGGAAGTAAAATATTTGTCAGTAATGGAAAAGGATTCTCTTCATTCGCAAATCCTTTAGGTCCGCAGCCGGTAAGAGCCGACGTTAAATCAGAATCACATAGAGGAGAACTTCCACAGGCAAATAATAGATTGCAGTATATCGGCAGTTTAATGAAGGGAACTATGAGTGTGATCGATGAACCTTCTGCTGCAGATCTGGAAGTATATTCCAAAAATGTTTTCATAAACACGCCTTACAATAAAGATAAAGAATTGATTGCCGAAGGTGAAGCCGGTAATCCTATTCCTAAAAAGGTAGGTGACCCTTCTCCCATCAAATATGTGTTCTATATAATTAAGGAGAATCGTACGTATGATCAGGTATTTGGAGATATCCAAGAAGGAAACGGAGATTCTACACTGACTCTTTTCGGAGAAAAATATACACCAAATCAACATAAACTGGCAAGGGAATATGTATTGCTGGATAATTTTTACGTTGATGCTGAAGTTAGTGCTGATGGTCATAACTGGTCATTGGGAGCCTATGCGACAGATTTTCTTGAAAAGACCTGGCCCACTTCATATGGCCGCAGAGGTGGTCAAAATGATGGTTTAGGCCGCCGAACAGTTGCAAACAACAAAGATGGGTTTATTTGGGATATGGCTAAAAAGCAGGGTGTTTCATTCCGAACTTATGGTGTTTTTGCCGATAAGGATAAGGGAAATATTCCTGTTTTGGATCAGGCACATGTTGCCTCAACATTTACGGGTTATTACGATCAGAATGTAAAAGACGTAGAGCGATTTGAACAATGGAAGGCCGACTTTGATATTTTGTTATCAAAAAATGCAGTTCCACAGCTGAATACCATCCGGCTGGGAGCCGACCATACTCAGGGTTTGGCGGTAGGCCGACCTACTCCGTATGCCTGCGTTGCTGATAATGATCTTGCGGTTGGTCAATTGATTGAACACATCAGCAATAGCTCGATATGGGCACAATCAGCAATATTTATTCTCGAAGATGATGCTCAAAATGGTCCTGATCACGTGGATGCGCATCGCTCTATTGCAATGGTTGTGAGTCCATACACGAAGAGGAATTATTTGGATAACACGATGTATTCCACTTCAGGAATTTTGCGAACTATGGAGTTAATCCTGGGCTTGCCACCAATGAGCCAGTATGATGCTGCCGCGATGCCAATGTTCAGGAGCTTTACCAGTAAACCTGATTTTACCAAATTTAAAGCTGTGCCTAACAGGGTTAGTCTTGATGAAACAAACAAGATTGCCTCAAAGTGGTCAAAAATATCCGAAGGCTTTGATTTTGCCGAAGTAGATAAGAATGACGACAGGTTATTTAATGAGGTGCTTTGGAAGGGATTGAAGGGGGATGATTTCGAAATGCCTGCACCAAGAAGAAGTGCATTTTTAAAACTTGAACAAAAAGTTAAGAGCGAATAATTAGTTTAATTAGTTCTTCGAAGCATTAATATTATTTTCAGGATTCTTCTTTTTTCAGGAATCACAGAAACCGTTTCATTTTCATGAAGCGGTTTTTTATTTTTTGCCTTAGGAATATATAATATTTTTTCCTGCTCAAACAGCCGGTTTATTTAAGTACATTTAATAAATAGAAATTCAGACCTATGAAATCCCTGAAATATATCTTGCTTATAATCATGCTGTTATCTGTCGTAACTGCCAGGTCCCAGCCGAAAGCAAAAGCAGAAAGACCCTATCAGATCTATGAAAAGGGTCAGTCTATGAGCAATGTAAGTGTTAGAAAGGAAGTTAGGGGTACAGAAAACATTGTTCAGATCGAGGTATTGAATGCCAGCGGTGGAACAGCTTTGGTAAGAGGAACGATCCTTCCCGGTGCAGACATTGTGGAAGTTATTCCTACTCAGGGAAGTTTTAACCTAATCCGTCAGATTACCAAATCCGGGAGAGGTGAAACTATTCAATTAATTGATGTGGTTTTTCCGGTGAGGCTTCGTATTAACATTTCACAGCAGTTTCTGGAGGTGGAAATTAAAGAGGCCGGATTTTGGAAGGTGGCTGTTGGGATGACACAATAGGGCTGAGGAATTAGAATTTAAGAATGCGTTGATTTATTTTAAAGTTTTTTAGAAACAACCAAAATATCAAACCAATAAAATCAGAAAAATGAAGAATTTAAAAATCATGATGATTGCTTTTATTGCATTAGCAGTTTTATCAGTAAAAGCACAATCCGATCCAAAGCCTGAAAGGCCTTATACCATTCTTGAAAGGGGGCAGCATATGACCAAAGTTAGCATTATCAAGAATTTAAGGGGTAAGGGGAACATTGTCCAGATCGATGCTAATAATTTGAGTGGCGGAACAACCCGAATAGTAGGCTCGGAGGTTGCAGGTGCAGATTACCAGGTTGGTCACCTCGAGGAGATGCCTGGTGCAGACATAACAGAGGTTGTAGCTTTTATAGGTAGTTATAATGCTCTTCGGGAGGTTACTAAATCAGGAAGAGGAGAAACGGTACAGCTTACTCAGGCTGCTTTCCCTTTAAAGCTCCGCATTACTATTTCAAATCAGGTCCTTGAAGTTTTGATCAAAGAGGAAGGTAACTGGAAGATTTCAGTGGGAATGACAAAGTAGGGATTAGGCAAGTTTTTCAGGCACGAGGCATTCGTTAATAAGCTCAACAAATTTTTAAATAAAAAATTTATCCAGTCAATTGAAATCAGGAATAATGAAGAATTTGAAAATTATGTTGATTGCTCTTTTTGCAATAGGTGTCTTTTCAGCAACTGCACAACCCAAGCCAAAACCAGAGAGGCCCTATAATATCCTTGAAAGAGGGCAACACATGACCCGCCTGAGTATAATAAAAGACATTAGGGCTAAAGAGAATACGGTTCAGATTGAGGCAGTTAATGCAAGTGGGGGCACTCCTCGTATTGATGGTCCAGATATGGTGGGTGCAGACATTACGAATATCCTGGCTACAATTGGAAGCTATAATAAAATACAGGAAATATCTAAAACCGGTAGAGGGCATACGCTTCAACTCCAGCAGGTTGAGTTTCCATTAAAAGTTCGCATCACTATTTCAAATCAGGTCCTTGAAGTATTGTTCAAAGAAGAAGGTTTCTGGAAGATTACGGTAGGGATGAATCAATAATCTGAAATTTTTTCTAATGACCGCCCAGGGCGGTCAAATATTTATAGAATTTTAGAACGAAAATCCCGTCCGCCATGGGCGGGCCCATGTGATAATTTAAAAACATACGATCCCCTCAAGGGCAAAGAACAAAAACTTTTACCGGGTACTACTGTTTATTTATTCATCAAATTGCATATATCAGCCTTTAGAATTAATATTGCAGGATATGGAAAATGTACTGCAGAAGGAACAGTTATTTAAGAAAGTACAGGAGGATTTAGAGGTTCAGGGTTTTGAAGTTTTACAAATGGATTTGCAGAGGCCTTGGGGTGGCTTCTTCGTAATTAATGAAGAACAGGCTCAGAAATTTTCTGATACTTTTTTTAGTGGAATCGCTGTCGACCAGCTTAAAATATCCGGAAAACTCAGTCCGAAAGTATTAATTGTTGCCCCTCAAACCCGACTTTCATGGCAATATCATCACCGCAGGGCAGAGATCTGGCAGGTGATTTCTGGTACTGTGGGAGTCATTTCCAGCTTAACTGATCAGGAAGGCGAGCTTAAAAAATACCAGCCCGGAGATCGAATTGTTCTTAAGCAGGGAGAGCGTCACAGGCTTGTCGGACTTGAAGACTGGGGGGTAATTGCAGAGATCTGGCAGCATACCGATGCCTCCAATCCTTCGGATGAATCTGATATCGTCAGAGTTCAGGATGATTTTGGGCGTTAATGCCTATGTTATCGTGACATTTTTGCTATAATTAACCATAGAAATTTGTTTATTTTCGCAGGCTTTCAATCCAAAGCCTTTATTAATTTATGATAATTCTGATTTTCTTTCTTTGCCATTGGTTTTTGTCCCTGTTCTTTCAAACATTCTTCCTGCATCGCTATTCTTCTCATAAAATGTTTAAAATGAGTCCTTTCTGGGAGAAATTTTTCTATTTATCTACCTTTCTGGCTCAGGGTTCCTCATTCCTTAATCCCCGTGCTTATGCCATCATGCATCGTATGCATCATGCCTATAGTGATACAGAAAAGGATCCTCATTCTCCCCATTTCTTTAAAGATGTGATTGGTATGATGGTTCAGACTAAAAATATTTACCTGGATTTTATCAGGTTTAAGATTGAACCAGAACCGGCTTTCAGGGATAATTATCCAACATGGCCTTTAATCGATAAGATCGGCGACCTTTGGATCACCCGCCTTACTTTTATCGCATTATATATTACTTTCTATGTGTATTTTGCAGAGTACTGGTGGATGTATCTACTCCTTCCAATCCATTTTTTGATGGGGCCGATTCATGGTGCTGTTGTCAACTGGTGCGGTCATAAATACGGGTATTCTAATTATGATAACCATGATCACAGTAAGAATTCACTTCCTTTAGACTTTTTGATGCTGGGTGAATTATTTCAAAATAACCACCATAAGAAACCAAACAATGTGAATTTTGCATTAAAATGGTTTGAATTTGATCCTTCTTATCCTATCATTAAGCTGATGCATCATCTGCATATCATCAGGTTAAGGAAGGTATAAAACAAGAAATTATATATAATGAGGGCTCCTTTAACAGGAGCCCTTTTTTGTTTCATAGTTTTTCGTCTTGCATGAATCACTAACAAGCGGAATAATGTTTTAATTCGACTCCGAAGGTGCAATGTCATTATTTTAAGATTGGGAGGTTCCCGCTTTCGCGGGATCCGATAGCTATCGGATGACAAATCATGAGTAAACTAAGGGGAGATTCCAGCTTTGGCTGGAATCGGTTCTGGTTGATATTAATTTAACGAACTAGACCGCTACACGATCATGCCTTGAAGTCATGATCAACTTGGTCATAGGGTTTCGTATTAAGATTCCAGCGAAGGCTGGAAACTCCTTCTCCCCATCACCATTTTGTCATTCCAGCGAAAGCTGGAACCTCCTGCGAAATCTATTTAAGCAAGCAGCTCCCTTGTTTAAATGTGGAAATCTAAGCAGGTACTATGCCGATCTAAATTTTAAATTTGTAATTGTACAGGTATTATTAATAGATAAGGATGGCTGAAATAGATTATAGTGATGATAGTATTCGCTCGCTCGACTGGAAAGAACATATCCGCTTACGTCCGGGTATGTACATTGGGAAACTGGGTGATGGGTCGGCATACGATGATGGAATTTACGTTTTACTGAAGGAAATTCTGGATAACTCGATTGACGAGTTTGTGATGGGCTCCGGCCGGACAATAGAGGTTACTGTAAGTGATAAAAAGGTATCTATTCGTGATTACGGTCGTGGAATTCCTTTGGGAAAAGTGATTGATTGTGTATCCAAAATCAATACAGGTGGTAAGTATGATTCCAAAGCCTTTCAGAAATCGGTCGGTTTGAACGGAGTTGGTACCAAGGCAGTAAATGCACTTTCCTCTAATTTTACCGTTCAGTCCTATCGTGATGGCCGGACAAAAAAGGCTGAGTTTGAGCAGGGTGTATTGGTAAACGACTTACCTGAATCTGAAACTACACAGCGTAATGGAACTTCTGTCGTTTTTTATGCTGATGAAACCATTTTCAGAAATTACCATTATATCCCGGAATTTGTAGAAAGCATGATCTGGAATTATGTATTCCTTAATTC
>CAYJAM010000107.1:0-7597 GCA_964367725.1 uncultured Sphingobacterium sp.
TTTTATAATTGACCAGGACGGAAGAAACAAGGGGGGATATTTTATAAATTTTAATGGAACTGCAGGGATTTGGAAAAAAGAGTGCATTATAGATGCTGGTGGATGGACATCGGACACACTAACAGAAGATCTTGACTTAAGTTATCGGGCCCAAATCAGGGGTTGGAAATTTAATTATTGTCCGAACATAATCATACCAGCAGAATTACCAGATCAGATCAGTGCCATACGTACACAACAATTTCGCTGGACGAAAGGGGGTGTGGAAACATCAAAAAAACTTTTTGCCAAGCTTTGGCAGGCAGAACTTAGTTTAGCTGTGAAGCTTTTCGGAAGTTTTCATCTCCTGAATAGCTATATCTATGCCTTTGTCTTTTTAAGCGCATTAATAAGTGTTCCATTGATGTTCGTTAAAAACACATCAACAGAATTAAATCAGCTTTTTAAATGGAATGCCATTATTCTGACAGTAATGCTGATCAACTTCCTGTATTGTTTTACCGCTATCATGGTTGATAAAAAGAAATTTATGGCAGCGCTTATTGAAGTCATATATGCATTTCCCGTTGCAATGGTCTTATCATTGGGAATGTCATACCATAATACAAGGGCGATCTTTGAGGGAATTATTGGAAAAAAAACAGCTTTTATAAGAACCCCAAAATTAAGTGGGTCAGGTGGTATAAATCCCTATTTAAAGACACCCGGATATAAAAAATATACCCCTGAATTTCTGCTTTTTCTTTACTTCTTATTTTCAGCCGGCTCAGGGATATATTTCAAGGATTTCGGATTTCTGATCTATCATGTATTAATGCTTTCAGGATTTGGCTTCGTACTATGGAGTGCCTGGTCCGAATCATCTGAGAATTAATCCGATCAGGCAGATATCGCATTAATGATATCATACTGGGTAATGATCTCGATTTCACCAAGTTCACCTTCAACCAGAACAGCCATATTTTCCTTATTAATAATCGAGGTGATTTTATCAATAGAAGTATTCAGATCAACAAATGGAAAGGAAGAGGTCATGATGTCCTTTACCGAGCCTGATCGAAGTGCCGGATTCTCCATAACAGAACTCAGTATATCACTCTCTGTAATCTTCCCAACAATCATTCCTTTCTGAGTGACAGGAATCTGTGAGATATTCAATGACTTAATTGTATTGATCGCCTGCAATACGGACTGTTCGCAATCAATCGTTACAATTTCCTGTCTGCCACGCTTAATTAAAATAGACTTGGCTGTAAGTTTTTCATCTGTAAGGAAGCCCCTCTCCCTCAGCCAGTCCTCATTGTACATTTTGCCCATGTACCTGGACCCATGATCATGAAATATCACTACAACGACATCACCTTCCTTCAACTCATCCTTAAGCTGCATCAGACCGGCAAGAGCTGATCCTGCAGAGTTTCCGGCAAATATCCCCTCTTTACGGGCAATCTCCCGGGTCATTAATGCGGCATCCTTATCTGTTACCTTTTCAAAACGGTCAATGATATCGAAGTCAACGTTCTTAGGAAGAAAATCTTCTCCTATTCCCTCTGTGATGTATGGATAGATCTCATTTTTGTCGAGAATACCGGTTTCCTTATACTTTTTAAAGACCGAACCATAGGTATCAATTCCCCAAACCTTAATAGCCGGGTTTTGTTCTTTGAGGTATTTTCCGGTACCGGATATTGTACCACCTGTACCAACACCTACAACCAGATGAGTGATTTTCCCCTCTGTTTGCTTCCAGATTTCGGGACCTGTTTGCTCATAATGAGCCTTCGAATTAGAGAGATTATCGTATTGGTTAGGTTTCCATGAATTCGGCACCTCGCGTTCCAGACGTGAAGAAACTGAATAATAAGAGCGGGGATCTTCAGGCTCAACATTTGTCGGGCAAACAATAACCTCGGCACCAAAAGCACGCAATGCATCAACCTTTTCTTTTGATTGTTTATCAGTGGTAGTGAAAATACACTTATAACCCTTTATGATCGCTGCCATTGCCAATCCCATACCTGTATTTCCCGAAGTTCCTTCAATAATTGTTCCTCCCGGCTTGAGTTTTCCTTCCCGCTCAGCATCCTCAATCATTTTAACCGCCATCCGGTCCTTAATGGAGTTACCGGGATTGGTAGTTTCAATCTTAGCTAAAACCGTAGCCTTAACATCTTTTGTTATTGAGTTTAATTTAACCAGAGGGGTGTTCCCAATGGTTTCGAGAATATTGTTATACCACATGATGCAAAAATAAGCATTTAAGCACGAAGCAACAGAATAAATGCCCAAATGGGATAAAATCAAAATATTATATTAAATATAATATATAAGAAGAATAATATTGCGTAAGACTACTAGTTAAGTAGTCTAAACCATTGGAAATTGGGGAAAAAACAGAAGCATAATACGCTGTGATAAAGGAAAATGAATTATGCGCAATGAAAATCTCTTAGAATTTCAAATGCTTAACAGTTAAGCCATTATTTATTAATTGCTTTAATGAATCTACGCCTATCCTGAGGTGGTTCTCAACAAATTTTTCAGTGACAAGCGAATCACTTTCTGCTGTTTTTACTCCTTCCGGAATCATCGGCTGATCAGATACCAATAACAAGGCTCCGGTTGGGATCTTGTTGGCAAATCCGGTAGTGAAAATGGTTGCAGTTTCCATGTCCACGGCCATAGCACGCAGACTTTTTAGATATTTTTTAAAAGACTTGTCATGCTCCCATACCCTGCGGTTTGTGGTATAGACTGTCCCTGTCCAGTAATCTAAGGAGTAATCACGGATTGTTGTAGAAATGGCCTTCTGCAAGGCAAAGGCAGGAAGGGCAGGAACTTCGGCCGGCAAATAATCATTGGATGTCCCCTCTCCCCTGATTGCTGCTATGGGAAGAATAAGATCACCTATTTTATTCTTTTTCTTTAAGCCTCCGCATTTACCTAAAAATAAGACTGCTTTTGGCTTGATAGCGGTAAGCAGGTCCATCATGGTTGCAGCCATTGGACTCCCCATGCCAAAATTGATCAATGTGATTCCATTTGCAGAAACACTCTGCATTGGCTTATCAAGACCCATAATTGGTGCATTATCATTCCATTCTGAAAAAAGCTTCAGGTATCTCGAAAAATTTGTGAGCAAAATAAAATTGCTGAACTCAGCAAGTGGCCTCCCGGTATAGCGTGGCAACCAATTGGCGACAATATCATCCTTAATCTTTAATCCAGATTTAACAGGCGTTTCCAGTTCACTATTTTTTTTAAGAGAAGCAGCAGTTTCGGATTTAAGGTCTTTCTATACCATGATATATAAATATAACTAAACAAAAAACCCCGGAGTTTATCCGGGGCTTATTTTATGCAACTTTTAATTTTTTCAGATCTGATTTCTCAAATTTATCTTTAGCATACTCGAGTGTAATAAATAACTCCTTTCCACTTTTCCCGGAGGGTGTCTCATACATGGCATCGATCATAATCGCTTCACAAATGGAACGTAAGCCCCTGGCTCCAAGTTTGAACTCCATAGCCTTATCCACAATAAATGCCATTACCTCTTTATCAAACTCAAGCTTTACATTTTCATATTCAAACAGCTTTTTATACTGTTTGATCAATGAATTTCTTGGCTCCTCCAAAATACTTAACAGGGTTTCCCTGTCTAAAGGATTCAGGTGAGTAATCACCGGTAACCTGCCAATAAGTTCAGGAATAAGACCAAATGACTTCAGATCCTGAGGGGTAATATATTTATAAAGGTTCTTAAGATCAATTGTAAATTCATCCTTGTCAACCTTATAACCCACAGTTTGGGTACGAAGCCTGTTGGCTATCTTCTTCTCAATTCCATCGAATGCTCCACCACAAATGAACAGGATATTATTGGTATTAACAGGAATCATCTTTTGATCGGGATGTTTCCTTCCACCCTGAGGGGGAACATTGACAATGGTACCTTCCAGAATCTTCAACAAGGCTTGTTGCACTCCCTCTCCTGATACATCACGTGTAATTGAAGGATTATCACTCTTGCGGGCTATCTTGTCGACCTCATCAATATAAACGATACCACGCTCAGCAGCAGTTACATCATAATCGGCTGCCTGAAGTAAGCGGGTCAAAATACTTTCCACATCTTCACCAACATAACCTGCTTCAGTTAATACGGTAGCATCACAGATACAAAAAGGCACATTTAAAACTTTTGCAATTGTTTTGGCAAGAAGGGTTTTTCCTGTACCCGTTTCGCCAACCATGATGATATTGGACTTTTCAATCTCAACTTCATCCTTGCCAACCTTTTGATTCAAACGTTTATAGTGATTGTAAACAGCTACTGAAAGTATCTTTTTCGCCTGATCCTGTCCGATAACATACTGATCCAGGTGAGTTTTTATTTCAACAGGCTTCAGCAGGGTTTCGAAGGTCTGAGTTGATTTGGCTTTCCGGACATTCAGTTCTTCTGCCAGTATCTGATTCGCCTGGGTTACACACTTATCACAAATATGTGCATCAAGACCAGCAATCAGCATCAGTGTATCCTGTTTGCCAGAGCCGCAGAATGAACATTTAATATCCTTACTTCCCTTACTCATTATTTCTTATCTCCGGTTCCAACCAAAACTTCATCAATCATGCCAAATTCTTTGGCTTCATTAGCGATCATCCAATAATCACGATCGGAAGCCCTCTCCACCCATTCATAAGTTTGACCTGAATGCTTGGCGATGATATCATAAAGTTCCTTTTTAAGTTTAAGCATCTCACGCAGATTGATCTCCATATCTGAAGCCACTCCCTGAGCACCACCAGATGGCTGATGAATCATCACCCTTGAGTGTGGCAATGCTGCCCTCTTACCTTTTGTACCTGCACATAGTAATACGGCTGCCATTGAAGCTGCCATACCTGTACATATTGTGGCAACATCCGGACTAATGTACTGCATGGTATCATAAATACCTAAACCTGCATAAACAGAGCCTCCTGGCGAATTGATGTAAATCTGGATATCGCGTTTGGAATCGGTCGACTGTAAAAATAACAGTTGAGCCTGGATAATATTGGCTATTCCTTCATGAACTGCATCACCTAAAAAAATGATCCTGTCCATCATTAAACGTGAAAACACGTCCATTTGTGCCACATTCAACTGACGTTCCTCTATGATATAAGGTGTCATAGCAGTAGGAATAGAAGCGCTTTGAACCCTTCCAATAAAACTATCTACATGCTGACTGCCGATACGATGATGTTTAACGGCGTATTTTCTGAATTCGTCTTTATCTATGTTCATTTTTGAATTTATAATTAATATTTAACATTTATTTCGAAAGAGGTATAAATAAAGAGAGATCGAAATAAATGGTCATAATAAAACCAAAAACAATCAAATTATTTCAACTCCAGAAACTTATTATACTCTATATCTTTTTTATCTAAGGTAATAACACCCTTCAGATAATCAAACACATGCTGTGCTTTTACTTCTTCAAAAATACGATTTGCATTCTCCTTATTCTGCAAGAACTGAGCGGTGTATTGTCCCAATTGCTCTTCAGAAAGCGGCTGCGGACTATACATACGGAACTGTCCGTCAAGGCGATTTTTAGCAGCTGCAAACACTTCCTCGTATTTGATCTCTAATTTATTGTCCTTTATAATCTTGTTCTCAATTAAAGTCCAGCGCAGATTACGTGCAAAATCATCATAATCTTTTTCCAATTCCTCTTCACTCAACTTTTCATTGGTTGCCTTCAACCAACGTTTCAGAAACTCATCAGGTAAGCTAAGCTTAACCTTATCCAGACCAAACTGGAACAAATCAGCCTGAAGCTTCTGATCAGCATTCTGAACCATCATACTCTCAAGTTCTTCCCTGATCTTCTGCTCAAATTCAGCCTCAGTTGTAACTACGTTTTCACCGAATATCTTGTCAAAAAATTCCTGATTCAGATCGCCTTCCTCAAGTCGGTTTATGTTTTTAACCGATAATTTGAATTTTGACTTAAGTTCCTGAGCATCCTCTTCGGAAATATTCAAAAGCTTTGCAATTATTGTTGCATTGCCATCAAACGCTTTTTGAATATCCAGAACCACTTCATCATCCTTTTTAAGACCAATCAATGATTTCTTAATCTTCGAATCTTCTACCTGATCTAAACGAACAGATGCCGTATTCGAAATTCCTCCTTCAAAAACAGAACCATCTGCAGCAATTTGACTTAAATCTGCATAGATAACATCATCGTCTGCCGATACGTCAGGATTTGACATTTTGCCATAACTTTTTCTAAGGTTTTTGATCCTTGAAGCAAGTGTATCTTTATCAACTTTAACCTGATAATAAGTTAATTTATCTTTTGATGAAAAATCAAGATCAAATTCAGGAGCTATTCCCAGTTCATAAATAAACTCAAATTCATCTGTAAAATCCCAGTTAAACTCTTTGCTGTCATCAATTTTAGGCAATGGCTGCCCAAGAACTTCAATCTTATTCTCGCTGATGTAATTACTCAGGGTATCGTTTAGGATAGTATTGATCTCATCCACGAGAATATTCTTCCCGTACATCTTTTTAATATGGGCTGCTGGAACCATTCCGGGACGGAATCCGGGAAGTTTCGCCTTTTTTGCCTGTGCTTTGATCGCTTTTTCTACACGTTCTTTGTAATCTTCAGGATTAATCTTAACAGTAAGTACAGAATTCAGATTGTCTATTTTGTCCTGTGAAATGTTCATTTTATATGTTTTATGTCGTTTTTGTTTATACAAAAATTCCCCGGTTTGTAGCCGGGGAATTAATCAGTGCGGATGAAGGGACTCGAACCCCCACGCCGTGAAGCGCCAGATCCTAAGTCTGGTGCGGCTACCAATTACGCCACATCCGCATTGTTAGGATTATTTTCCAAAATTTTCAGGATGCTTGAATATTGCCATTGGTTAACAATATTCATCACAATTCCGATATATTTCGGTCGGCAAAAATAACGTTTTTCTATCTAACTACAAAATGATTTATGCTTATTATTTGAGCTTGTCAATTTATTATTGTCTTAAGGTTCTCAAATAAGCCGGACAGAGAAGAAGCCTGCTGCCATACCAGGAGAACATTTCTCCATCTACAATGGCAACCCGGGCATCCGGACAAATACCTTGAATTTCCTTAACATGCTCATCTTTAAAGGGATATGGTTCTGAAGAAAGAAAGATAATTTCAGGCTTAAGGTTTTTTAGCTTATCTGCACTTATTTCTGGATAGCGATTATCACTGATCACATTCTCAAAGCCTGCTCTATTTAAGATATCATCAATAAAAGTTTGTTTCCCTGCCAGCATGTATGGATCTTTCCATATAAAATATGCCGTCCTATACGGCTTATTTATTTTCTTCAATTTTAGAAACTGCTCATTAATCTCATCTGCAATTACAGCGGCCCTTTCTGACCTGTCTGTTAATTCACCAATCTGCCTGATCATATCAATCGCTTCCGGCAGAACCTGTATGTCACTCATCCAAACGGGGAATTCTTTCATGAGTTCTTCAATCTGAGTTCTGTCATTCTCTTCTTTGTTCCCAATAATGAGATCGGGCTTT
>CAYJAM010000108.1:0-7592 GCA_964367725.1 uncultured Sphingobacterium sp.
ACGTTAATTTAAGCTTTTAGTATCTTTAGGTAAATTACCATTCATGAAATTTCCTTCCCTGCAGACTTTTGTCCATTCCATAAGGAGTGTTTTATTACGTTTCCCGCTTGAAATTGGTTTTGCTCTTCTTGGAACCGTGGCGGCAACGGTTTTAATAGAGATAAGCGAGCTCAAAGTAGCTGCAGAGAACTTTTGTCTGAGGCTGATCATGGTGGCTAATCTGGGTCTTGTCTTATCCCTTTCACTCAGTCTTTTTTTTGAAAGCAATGCTTTTCCCTTTCTGAAAAAAATACTCTTGAGGGTTTTCATTATCCTGCTTGCCATTGCTTTATTCTATTTAATCGACCCATTAAAGCGTGAAACAGATATTTTCAGATTTATTTTGCTTGCACTGGCTTTTCACCTTTCAGTTTCCTTTGCTGCATATTTTGGAAAAGGCCATATCAATGCCTTCTGGCAATTCAACCGAATTATTTTTCTTCGCTTTCTAATCGGGGGAATTTATAGTGCAGCATTGTTTCTTGGGCTTGCAGCTGCCATTGGATCGATGAATTTCCTGTTCAATTTTAAGTTTGAGTGGGATACCTTTGCCATTCTTTGGGTCTGGATAGCAGGCATCTTCCAAACCGTGTTTTTCCTGTCGGGAATTCCGGTAAATTTAAATGAACTTGAGGAGGATAAAACTTATCCCGCCGGACTTAAAATATTTACTCAGTTCGTTCTTATTCCCCTGGCTACTGTATATGCAATTATATTGCTTGCTTATGAAGCTAAGATCCTGATTGAATGGGAGCTTCCCAAAGGCCTGGTTTCAAATCTGATACTTGGATATGCAGTTTTTGGGATATTATCACTGCTTCTCATTTATCCTGTTAGGGATCAGGATGAAAATAAATGGCTGAAAACATTCAGCCGAAGTTTTTATTACGTGCTTATCCCACTAATACTATTGCTTGTATGGGCAGTATTGGCCAGGGTTATTGATTATGGAATTACTGAGGAACGTTATTTTCTGATCATTCTGGCAGCCTGGCTCTCTTTTATTTGCGTCTACTTTCTGATTTCAAAAGGTCAGAATATCATGATTATCCCTTTCAGTTTATGCCTGGTAACTGCATTGTCTGTTTACGGTCCGCAGGGAGCATTTTCTACATCAAGGAGATCTCAGATCAATGAACTGAAACAATTGTTTGAAAAGCATGGATCACTTGATGGGGATAATATCATTGCATTAAAACTTAAGCCGGGCAAGGAAGATATGGCACGGATGATAAATATTGTAGATTACCTCGTGAATATGCATGGCCTGGAAAGCTTCAGCCCAATTCTAAGCCGGGACCCGGGGCTGGTAGAGGATTCATTGTTCTCTGTTAACGCGAAGAAAAAGTATGATTCCCGTACCAATAAATGGGAGATAAAAAGCAGGCAAAAGCTTTGGTTATATAATTATCTGAACCTTCATCCCGATGAAGAAAATGGTTCAAAGCTGAATCTTGGGATGAACATGGTTGAAGCTTTTAATGCAGACCTTCTCCCTTTGAATGAAGCAGATTATATGCTCCCCCTGAGTATTTCATCTGATACGTTGTCAAACATCATAAATGCCAAAAAACTGCTCATTAACCGTGTAGTAAATCAGAATAAACTGAAAGTGATTTATGGATCTGAAGAAAAATATATAATCCTGGATACCTTAATCAATCAATTAGACATTGAATTGAAGAAGCAGAAATTAGCTGATAAACAAACCTTACAGGTCTCAAGACAAGTACTTTCACAGAATATTGAATTTGATGGACTGCACCTGCAAATAGTATGGAATCAGATAAATTTCAATGACAATAAAGCCCTGCTTTCAGCAAATGGCTATGTTCTTTTAAGTGTTAAAGAGTGATCAATATCAGAGATCAAACTTAATCCCCTGTGCAAGTGGAAGTTTATCAGAATAGTTGATCGTGTTGGTCTGGCGGCGCATATAGGCTTTCCAGGCATCTGATCCCGATTCCCTTCCGCCTCCTGTTTCTTTTTCACCGCCAAAAGCCCCGCCAATTTCAGCACCTGAGGTACCGATATTCACATTGGCTATACCGCAATCTGAGCCTGCACAAGAAAGAAACTGCTCGGCCTCACGGAGGTTTAAGGTCATAATTGCTGATGAAAGACCCTGTGGAACAGCATTCTGCATTGCAATGGCCTCCTCGAGGGTTTTATATTTCATAAGGTAGAGAATTGGGGCAAAGGTTTCGTGCTGCACGATCTCATATTCATTTTTTGCTTCTGCAATACAAGGTTTTACATAGCATCCTGATTCATATCCTTCGCCTTCAAGAACACCACCTTCTACTACAAAATTACCCCCTTCAGCCTTACATTTTTCAATAGAAATGAGATAGGCCTTAACGGCGTCTTTATCTATCAGCGGGCCTACATGAATATTTTCATCGAGCGGATTACCAATTTTCAATTGCCTGTAAGCATTCACCAGCTTATCCCTGAAAGTATCATAAACACTTTCATGAATGATCAGTCGGCGGGTTGAAGTACAGCGTTGTCCGGCGGTTCCAACTGCACCGAATACAGCACCAACCAATGACATTTCAAGATCAGCATCTTTAGAAATAATGATGGCATTATTTCCTCCAAGTTCCAGTAAACTCCGGCCAAGCCGAGCACCCACAGCTGCTCCGACCGCTTTTCCCATACGGGTTGAACCCGTAGCTGAAACCAGGCCTATCCTTTTATCCTGACTCAATAGTTCCCCTATACTGCGATCTCCGACTAAAAGGCAGGATACACCTTCAGGAACATCATTTGCCTCAAATACTTTTTGTAAAATCCGCTGGCATGCAATAGCAGTCAGTGGAGTTTTCTCTGAAGGTTTCCAGATACAAACATCGCCACAGACCAGTGCGATTGTCATATTCCAGGCCCAAACGGCAACAGGGAAATTGAAGGCTGATATAATTCCAACAATACCAAGCGGGTGCCATTGCTCATACATCCGATGGGCCGGTCGTTCTGAATGCATGGTCAATCCATATAACTGACGTGATAAACCCACGGCAAAATCACAGATATCGATCATTTCCTGTACTTCACCATAACCCTCCTGCAAACTTTTACCCATTTCATAACTAACAAGCTTACCAAGATCAGTCTTATGCTGCCTTAGTGCTTCGCCCAATTGTCTGATCACTTCACCCCGCTTAGGAGCAGGCCATGAACGCCATGCCCGGAATGCCTCTTCAGCTTTCAGAACCGTGTTTTCATAATCCAAACCATTGGAGAATCTTACCGAGGCAATCTCTTTTCCATCTACAGGTGAGAAAATAACATGCACCTTATGAGGCACATTGCTGTTCCAAACTTTCCCCGTACTGCTTGCTTCATTGACTGACTGGATTCCAAGGGCTTGTAAAACCGGTAAAATAGCTATTTGCATAAAATTTCGTATTTTTGTAAAGTTAAGCAATTCTCCCAAGGGCTTTTAAAAGCTTCATGATAAATCATATCCCAAAAACTGCCAATAGTTATTTATTTTCAGTTGTTTAGTTATTGACATGTCAGGATGTTGAAAAATAAAAGCAAAACAATTAGCGATTTGACTTAATTTAAAATAATTATGGCTCAGTGTTTATACATAATGAGCCGGGAGAACGTTCTTAATCGTATTATTTTAGGATGGAAGAAGATTTTGAGTTTGGTTTTACCGAAGATCCCAGATTTTCGGTAGAAAGATATGAAGAGATGATCCGTAATCAGGATCAGTATTTTTTTGATGCTCAGGCATTTGAAAATATAATTGAATACTATATCGAGAAAAACGATCCGATTAAAGCATTACAGGTTACTGAATATGCGATTAATCAGCATCCATTCGCGGCAATATTCTCAATTAAGCAGGCCCAGCTTTATGTGGCAACTAATCAGTTTGACCTTGCTTTTGAATCACTTTGCAGGGCCGAAACACTGGAACCTTCAGAAGCAGATATCTATACCATCAGGGGCAACGTTTATGAGGGTATGGAGCGCCATCAGGATGCTTTAGATAATTATGAAAAGGCACTTACACTTGCTGAAAGTACAGATGAGATACTCCTTCATATTGCTTATGTCTACCAAAGCATGGGCGATTATGAGAACTCTGTAAGCTATCTGAAACAATGTTTGCAACAGAATATGGAGAATCAGGATGCTCTTTATGAGCTTGCTTTCTGTTATGATGTTTTAGATAAGCAGGAAGAAAGTATTAAGTTTTATGAGCAATACATTGATAATGAGCCATATTCCTATGCTGCATGGTACAATCTGGGGAATGCATTTAATAAGATGGATCTTTTTGAAAAATCGATCGATGCTTATGATTACGCCATATTGATCAAAGATAATTTTGCCTCCGCCTATTTCAATAAGGGTAATGCACTGGTTCATCTGGACCGCTATGCGGAGGCAATTGAAGTTTACAAGCAAACATTTGAATACGAGCCGCCTAGTGGTGATACTTATTGTGCCATTGGTGAATGTTATGAGAAACTTGAACGTATGGACGAGGCACGTTCATATTATAAGAAGTCGGTAAAACTTGACCCCACTCAATCTGATGCCTGGTTTGGTATTGGGGTAACCCTTGATTTTGAAGAAAGGTATTTTGAATCGCTCTATTTCTATAAGAAAGCGCTTGATCTCGACGATAAAAATGCTGATTACTGGTTTGCAATTGCCGATGCACAATATAAACTAAAGCAGTTACCAGAATCGGAAAAAGCTTATGAAAAGGTTCTGGAGTTAAATCCTGTGGATATTGAGGCATGGCTCGATTATTCGTCCATTTTATTTGAGCAGGATAAACTGGATTCGGCCATCGAGATCATCTCCGAAGGAATTAAAAATAACCCCGACTCAGCCGAATTATATTACAGAATGGTTGCCTATCTGTTTGCGGCTCATCAGTTCAGTGAAGCACTTATCTACCTCGAGACAGCATTGAATTCAGATCCGGAAAAACATCATATTTTATTTGAATACCTTCCTCAACTACATGAAAATAAGGTTATTGTAGATATTATTAATCGTTATACCCGTTAAAAAAGCAAAAAAAATATTAGCCTTGAGGTTCTGATTTTTTTTTGGAGATTTGCACCTGAGTGAATAGCCTGAATTTAAAGGTGAAAATATGTTGAAAGGCATTCTATAATCAATTATAATAACAGATGAATTATACTCTAAAGAATATCCCTGAGCGTACACAAAAACCGCGTCAGAATGGCCTGACTATGGTTATGGATAAGGGACTAAGTGTACGTCAGATCGAAGATTTCCTGGAAGTTGCAGGACCACATACTGATATTGTAAAATTGGGCTGGGCCACATCTTATGTAACACCAAATCTTGAAAATAAATTAAAAATATACAGGGATGCTAATATTCCGGTTTACTTTGGCGGGACTCTCTTTGAGGCATTTATAATAAGAAATCAATTTGATGATTATCGCCGGATACTTGATAAATACGATATGAAGTTTGCGGAAGTGTCTGATGGATCAATTACCATACCTCACGAAGAAAAGTGTGAGTATATCAGGAAGCTAAGTGAACAGGTGACTGTTATTTCTGAAGTTGGTTCAAAAGATGCAGCAAAAATCTTTGCTCCTTATAAGTGGATCAGTTTGATGAAGGCTGAAATTGAAGCAGGATCCTGGAAAGTTATCGCAGAGGCCCGTGAGAGTGGTAATGTCGGATTGTATCGTGATTCAGGTGAAGTAAGACAGGGTCTGGTGGATGAAATTTTAACTCAGATTCCTGCAGAAACAATCATTTGGGAGGCGCCTCAAAAGGCTCAGCAGGTTTGGTTCATTAAACTGATTGGAACCAACATCAATCTTGGTAATATTGCACCTGCAGATGTTATTCCGGTTGAAACATTGCGCCTGGGATTGAGAAGCGATACCTTCGATCATTTTTTGAATATGGAGACAAAATAGGCTTAGGTATTTTTAGCCTGATAATACCAGCCATCAATTTATTTTAGCATGAAAAAATACGGTCTGATAGGTTATCCGCTGACACATTCTTTCTCAAAGAAATTTTTTTCCGAAAAGTTTGAAAATGAAGGACTAGATAACCATCAGTATGAATTGTACCCACTTCCTAATCTGAGTGATCTGCCTGATCTCATAAAAGGTATTCCCGACCTCTGCGGATTAAATGTTACGGTGCCCCATAAGATTGGGGTTATGTATTATCTGGATAGGATTGATCCTGCAGCAAAGGAGATTGATGCTGTAAACTGTATAAAAATTGTAAATCATCAGCCGGTTGAGGCATTTTTCAGTGGGGAGCTTTCTTCCATGAATGTCAGGCTGGAAGGCTATAATACAGATGCTTATGCTTTCGAAGAATCTTTGAAACCATTGTTAAAAAAGCATCATCAAAAGGCTCTGGTTCTTGGAACTGGGGGTGCTTCGAGGGCTGTCGGATATGTACTCGAAAAACTGGGAATTTCTTACAGCTTAGTTTCAAGAAGAAACATTCGGAAGCAATTAAGTTATAAGAAATTGACAGCAGATATTATGAAAGAACATCTACTGATCATAAATACAACTCCTCTGGGCACCGCTCCGAATATTGAAGAATGTCCGGATATACCCTACGAGTTACTGAGTAGTAAACACCTTCTTTATGATCTGGTGTATAATCCTGCTGAAACGGAATTTCTTAAACGGGGAAAAGCCAAAGGTGCTTCAATTAAGAATGGTATGGAAATGCTCCATATGCAGGCAGAAAAATCCTGGGAAATATGGAATAGCTAATGAATACACGCTTTCTATATCTATTTCTTTTTATTATCTGCCTTTCTATTTCCTGTGGCACTGAATATACTCCTAAACCACGGGCCTATTTCAGAATTGAATTTCCTGAAAAAAAATACCAGACCTATTCAGGTGATTGTCCCTATACCTTTGATTTTCCGGAATATGCACAAGTACAGCCGGATAGCAGCAGGGACTCGAAACCGTGCTGGCTAAATGTTAATTATCCGCAATTTAATGGAAGGATCCATTTAAGTTATCAGCCTATCTCTTCTGCCGCCGAATTCAATCAGCTTACTGAGGATGCAAGGACCTTTGCATTTAAACATACTGTAAAGGCTACTGCAATAGATGAGGGAATCATCTCCTATCCTAAGGAAAAGGTTTATGGGATCTATTACTCCATTGATGGAAATACTGCATCTTCGGTTCAGTTTTTTCTGACCGACAGTACGAAGAACTATCTTCGGGGAGCCCTTTATTTCAATGAACAGCCCCGACTCGATTCAATACAACCAGTTCTGGATTTTGTTAAAAAGGACATAGACCAGATGATTAAAACGTTTAAATGGAGAAACTGAACAGCTGATTTTTTAGAAAGTAAGTTAACCTGAGATCAATATAAAATCTTGTATGACTACTAAGGCTGAATATTTCTTTTGTTTTAGAAAGCAAGGTCTGTGATTCTTCGGTTACAGCAGTCCCGTGTTCAGCAGTAGTTTTTGCCTATAAATTCCATTATAATATAAAAATCTGCACGGCAAAAATCTACAGCTGCCACCC
>CAYJAM010000109.1:0-7592 GCA_964367725.1 uncultured Sphingobacterium sp.
GATGTCAGCAACTTTTGGAATGCTTATGACAAAATCGTTTTAGAAAAAGACTCTATAAAACAGCTTGACTTGATCAAAACACTCTATATCAATAAGGGCACACCCGGGCTGGATGGCATCATGAGAGCCAGAAGATATACAGCTGAAGAATACATTTCTGCTATTAATAATTATCCAAAATTTTGGACTTCAATTCGGAAAAACACCCTGAAATCCAATCAATTCTCAACAGAAATTCAGATGGCTATTGAGAAGTTAAAACTCAGTTATCCGGATTTAAAACCGGTCAATATCTATTTTGAGATAGGTGTTTTAAGAACAAATGGAACTAGTATTGTCGGTATGTTATTGATTGGAAGTGAACTAGCTTTAGCTGATTCGACCATAATAACAAGCGAATTTGAGAAAGACTACCCACATTTACGAAATTACTTTGATACCAATCCAATTAAGGGTGTTGTCTTTCTTAATACTCATGAATATATACATACACAACAAAAAGGAACTATTGGTAACACATTATTAGCTCAGACCATAATGGAAGGAGTAGCTGAATATCTGGCTGAAATAGTCCTGGATACAAAAACACCTAATCCACAAATTAAATATGGATACCAGCATGAAGAGCGAATAAAAAATGAATACATAAAAGAAATGTTTTCACCCAACATTTATAATTGGATCATGAATTCAAATAACAATCAATTTGGAATACGTGATTTAGGTTATTTTGTAGGCTATGCTATTTGTAAGAAATATTATGAAAGTTCACCAAACAAAAAAGCAGCAATCAAAGAAATGATTGAACTGGACTATAACAACGAAAAAGATCTGATTACGTTTGTAGAAAAAACCAGGTATTTTGATAAGCCTCTAACATACTATAAAAAGGAACTAGATAAAATTTCTCCAAAAATAGTTTCGATAACACCATTCGGGAAAGGCAATTCAAAAGTAAAGGCAGGAATTATTCAAATCTCCATAACCTTCTCTGAGGAAATGAATACAGATTTCAGAAGTTTTGATTACGGTCCTTTGGGTGAGAAATATATTTATGAATTCAAGAAAATAATTGGTTGGAGCAACAATAATAAAACATTCACTTATGAAATAAATGTTGAACCTAATCGTCAGTATCAATTCGTTGTTGGTGGCTCATTTAGAAATACAAAAGACATCAGACTTAAGCCTTATCTGGTAGAATTTAATACATGGACTGATAAGCACTCTAAATAACAGCCTTGTAGCAAAAGCATGAGGCATTCTCCAATAAATTGAAGTATTAATTATAATTCTGTAAGTAGTAATAAACTTTCGGCTTTGAACTTTATGCTTTAAGCTTTAATTTGCTGTTGCAGGTAAATAAGTAGCATTAACAAATTACAACATGAGAAACTTAATTTTTTTTATGCACACTTCACTTGATGGTTTTGTTGCAGGACCTAAGGGAGAATTGAACTGGGCAAAATTAGACGATGAGATCTTTGACTTTGTTGCTACCATGACTGAAAGGGCTGACACCGCACTTTACGGAAGGATAACCTATCAATTGATGGAAAGTTACTGGCCAACTGCTGCAGATCATCCAAATGCATCAAAACACGACAGAGAACATGCAGCCTGGTATAAGAAAGTTCCCAAAGTAGTATTATCAAGAACGATCAGCGAGTATGGACTTGACAATACTACCGTTATTAGCGACAAACTCGCAGACAATATTAATAAAATAAAGAATCAAGAGGGGAAGAACATATTAATCTTTGGAAGTCCGGCCGCCTCTCATTCATTACTTAGTGAGGATTTAATTGATGAGTTTTGGCTATTTGTTAATCCGGTCTTATTAGGACAGGGTATTCCCTTATTCAAGGGTATAAAAGAACCGAAAAAGCTGAATCTTATAGAAACTAAAACATTTGCCTGTGGAGTGATTGCACTACACTATGAGAAAGCCAAAAGATGAAAGCTAAAAGCTGAAAGGCGAAAGCTAAAAGCTGAAAGGCGAAAGCTAAAAGCTTGAGAAAAGAGTACACAAAAAAAATTAATTCAATAAAAAAAAATAGATTATGACAGAAAGAAAACTTTCAGAATTTAGCGACGAAGAATTATTGCAGGAAGCAAAAAAAATGAAATCAAATGACATTATGAATGCAGTATTAATTGGATTTCTTGTGGGGATTGTAATTTACAGCGTTGTGAATAACACTTTAGGATTGGTGACGCTAATCCCTTTGTTCTTTGCATATAAATTGGTTAATAAGTCGAACCAAAATAAACAGGAATTAGAAATTCTTTTAAAAGAGCGGAATTTAAAATAAACAAAGCCAAAAATAGGTTTGCAATGATTTTTAGACAATGTCATCCCTTGATTCCGAAAACCTATCTGCCTTTTAACACTAATCCATCTAAAATCTGTATAATCCCCAATTTGGACGACATGAGAAAATCAATTACCAGAATTTTAATTTTTGCTTTTGGTTTCACTTCAATTGTATTTGCAGCACCATGCTATGGTCAGGACCAGAAAGATAATTCGGTTGCGATTTCAGATAAACTTGTGAACTATGAGCTGCCTAAGACCTACGAACTAATGCAGGTAGCGCTTTCATTGACAGACAAAACTATAGTATCAAATGGGTATAACGTTTACAATGAAGTCATAGACACAAATTCAACTTACTACAAAGAGGTACAGGAATATTTTGGTCAGTATAAAAATCATCCGCTCATAACAGAACTAAATAAATCCTTAAGCAAAAGTGCTTCAAACTACATTTATAACTTACATCGGTCTTACAATTCTGTGTATGATAAGGGTCAGGTTAAAAAGGACTTGAAATATCCTCTTGCTCATCGATTAGCCTATCATTTTAATAGTGTCAAAAGAAAAGTATTAGACGATTTCGCTAAAATTTCAAACTTTGACCAGTTCTATAACCAGCACAAGGAATTATATAAAAATATTTTAAATGAAGTTAAGTTAAATGCGAATGTTAATGAACAACAGAACTGGCTGGAACAGGAATTTTCTTCAAGACATAATTCCTATTCTATTGTTATTAGTCCTCTCATGAACAATACTCATTTTACCAAACGCTTTGAAAAACAGGGTAAAAATAATTGCTTAATGTGGGTGTCCCGATTTGAATTCGATCGGAATTTATCAAAGACACTCAATTCTGCCTATTATACCGGGGTAGTAATGACAGAAATAGACCATAATTATGTCAATCCTGTCAGTGATAAGTATAAAAAAGAGCTTAATGAATTAATGGGTGAAAATAACAGGAGTAAATGGACTGGAGGTTCAGCGAGCAACTCTTATCAATCAGGATTCAAAGTGTTCAACGAGTATATGACTCATGCGGTTTATTTACTTTTTACAAGGCAAAAATTAACACCTGAGGAACAACAAATAATTGAAACATCCAAAATTGATGGTATGAATAACAGACGAAAATTTATAAAATTTGATCTGTTTTATGAAAAACTAGGCCAGCTTTACGATAAACGAAATCCAGGGGAAACCTTAACTGAACTTTATCCTCAAATAATTGAGTGGTGCAGGACGGAAAACACAAAATAAAGGAATTACTATACCGACGAGCTAATGTTAAAATGATACTTGTGCGAATATACCTTTCTTCTATGCCTGTCCATTTTGTACATCATCACTTCAATCAGGCAGTTTAAACTCTTATTACAAGCCTAGAGGCTAATTCAACCAAAGCATTTTAATCCAAAAAATAAAAAAATTTATTTTAGTTGATAATTAATGTATATTTATTGTTTATCAATAAATAATTATTATTTTGCGACATAAAATTAAAATTCTTAAATGATGGAAAAGAAAAACAATTACGTATTTACCTTCCTGAGTATTGTGGCCTGGGTAATTTTCGTTGGCTTGTGCATTGAAGCTGGAGCCTTGATAGTCAATTTTGTTTTCAGCCTGTATAAACCCGAATTTGTACAAAACTTATATCAAAAGCTGGATTTAAGTGAACTCTTTACAATGAGCAAATGGGCTTATTTCAACATGTACACCTTTATCCTGGCCATTTCGATTTTGAAAGCATACTTATTTTACCTGGTGATAATACTAATCAGCAAACTAGATCTGGAAAGACCATTCAACAGTTTTGTTTCAAAACAAATAACCCAAATAAGCTACTTTACACTTTCCATTGGTTTATTAAGTTCCTTAGCTCAACATACAACCAAAAATTTAATGCAGCGGGGATTTGAAGTTGATACACTGGACAGGTTTTGGGCAGACAGTGAGGCCTTTATTCTGATGTCAGCGATAATCTATATTATTGCGACCATTATTAAAAGGGGAATTGAAATCCAAAACGAAAACGACTTAACTGTATAATCTATGCCAATCATTGTAAACCTGGATGTGATCATGGCAAAGAGAAAAATATCTCTGAATGAACTTTCCGAAAGAGTTGATCTGACATTATCCAATCTTTCAATCTTAAAAACCGGAAAAGCAAAGGCTATACGTTTCAGCACCTTAGACGCAATTTGTAAAGCCCTTGATTGTCAGCCCGGTGATATTTTGGAATACGATAAGGAGGATAAAGGATCAATAGACTGCTAGCAGGGAACCAGCTTTAAGCTTTCTGCTTTAAGCTTAAAATCGCTTTCCTCAATGTTTCAATCCCATGTCCTGTATCAGGTTGTATAATAACTTGCTTCAAATTCTTCAAACCCTGTTCGGCAGCTTTAATAGTCCGCTGATAAGGAAATAACAAATCCTTCTCCCCCACAATCAGGTGAACTGCTGCTTCCACCCTTTGTAATTCTTCATTCTTCATAGCATAAGGCTTTTGAGCCTTATCCACATATCGGATCAGTGCGAAAAGCTCGTAATCGATGATCATCTGCATTCGCTCCTCAGATAAATAATGCACAGGGGGACAGAATACAGCTTTATCCAGAAAACGTTTGACATTTTTGATCGTGGGTAGCAGAATGGGCAAGAGATTGTAATACAGGTTTTTCAGCGAAAATGAAAATGCTTGAAAACAACCGGGATTGAGCAGGAATATTTGGTCCACTTTATCGGGGACGGCAATAGCAAGTTTCAGACAAACTAACCCGCCAAACGATGCGCCCGCAACATTTACCTTTCCGGAAGTAAAATGCTTAATGACCTCAGCCGCCCAATAACCATAATCCAGTGTTTTTATATCGGGGGTATTGCCATCACTTAGGGTAGGTTGTCCATTGGTTTCAATCAAAAAAATCCGGTAATTATCTTCAATCTGTTCTAAACCATTATCGAGATCCCAAAACAGGCTGCTGGTCCTGAAGCCAGGGAAAATAAAAAGGAATGGGAGTTCAATGTGGTTACTATTGAGGCTCCAAACAACCGTTTTGCCCAAAGAAGACGGAACATTATGCCGTTCATATTGCCTGTTATTGAGTTTTTCGAGTTTTGAAACCCATTGTTCAATAAACAGTTGATCAGATGCCGGCTCTTTGAAATAGGATGTGCTGTATGTATTCATTGAAATTCGTTGTGCTACAAATTTCACTAACTTTAACGATTTATTTCTTGGTATAGACCAATATCTATAGGCGCATGGAATTGTATAACTTACTGAAATTCGTGGCATCGATATTCAGGTAACTGGCAATGTATTTATGCGGAACCAGGTGTAATAAATGAGGGCTCCGTGCTACAAAATTTTTAACGCGTTCTTCAATTGTACAGGTATGAAATTCCCTGTGTCTGGTTACGAGTCCGCAGAATTTGGCCTCAGTCATCTTCCGGAATAATCGTTCAATGGCCTGCGACTCATCAAACAACTCTTCAAGCCTGCGAAATGAAATAGCCCCATAGCTGCTGTCAGTAAGCGCACGGATATAATACTGGGTAGGCTGCTGATTATAAAAACTATCCGGCAAGCCCATCAAGGATTGGGGATAATGAAAAGACATCACACACTCTGCCCCATCATGATTATAACAGGATATCTGGGTTCCCTCGTAGACAAAATACAGATCCCGGGTAATATCCCCTTCGGCTGCAATCAGATCATTACGCTTTGCATAACTGGTACTTAAACTATCAGCAATTAATTCATAATCCCGCCTGCTGATCTGATGATACTTATTTAAAAAATCATGATAATCCATAAATGAAGATAGGAAATAAGAACTAAGCTCCTAAAACGTTAACTTATCAATTAATTAGATTTTTATTTACAGCAATAGAATTGAATAATAATTACATCTCATACTTTATAATACAATGTGTGGCAGAGTTTCAACTTCAGATCAGGAATTTATAGCAAGGAAGCTGCATTTAAAATATGCGGATAAATTAATTAAACCCGGAAGTATCAACCTGCCTCCAACGCTTGAGCTGCCGGTAATTACAGATGAAAAACCGGAAGAACTGCAATATTTTTACTGGAGCTTAATCCCATTCTGGGCGAAAGAGAAACCCAAATTCAGCAGTTTTAATGCGCGCCTTGAAAATCTGCAGGAATCAGGAACCTGGAAGCATTTATTAGGCAAACGCCACTGTGTGATCATAACTGATGGATTCTATGAATGGAAAAAGCTGAATGAAAAGGGAAAGCTTAAACAGCCTTTCCTGATCAGGATGAAAGATCAGCAATTTACCCTTATGGCTGGACTTTGGGATTCCTGGACTGATCAATCTACAGGTGAGATCATAAACAGTTGTACCATCATTACCCGTAGCCCAAACGAGTTCATGAAAAGCATTCATGATCGTATGCCCTGTCTGTTGACTGAGAATTCGGCAAAACATTGGATCGACCGTGATTTACCCTTACAGGAAAGGTTACAATTATTGGAAGCCATACCAGATCATTTAATGGAAAAAGCGTTAGTGAATAAGGTTGGTGATATCGAAGAGTACGAAAAATTGTTCAAATCATAGGATCACTTTTACAGTGTTCGATATGTTCTGAAAGGCATATCGAATTCCAGATAATCTGCGTTTGTAACCCGCCGATTTAATTCTTATGTCCTTTGTGTTTTGCCACTTCTTCCTTTGAAATCTGGTCAGAGTCTATGAAAAATTGTTATTGCAAGGAGTAGTCTGAAGTACCTCGTCATTTGACAATCCATAAAGATAAAATCTAAAATCCCCTCCAACTGATTTGTTACATGCCATGGCATTTATTCATTTCTAATCATTGAATTATTGCTAATTTAGTTTTCGGATAGAGATTAAATGACAGGGCTTAATATTCATTCCTAAACAAGAAATAAAACCTTATGGCAAAGAAGCAACCTGAAATTGCAACAGGTACCACAGAATCCTTCCCAATTAATGAAATCATGGAGGCAAACCCGCATTTCACCCGGCGTCAAATGCTCGGAATAACGGGTATTGCAGGTTTAACTGCATTAACAGGCCTCTCAGGCAACACTTTTGGAAAGACAACGCAAGCCCGGCCTCGTATCGCCGTAATGGCCAGTTATTGGGCATACACGAGATCGCATGCCGACTGGATTGTAAACAAGCTGATTGACGGTTATTGGTGGGATGGTGCATATACTCCGTCGAGGGTAGATGTTGTATCAATTTATATGCACCAGCA
>CAYJAM010000110.1:0-7514 GCA_964367725.1 uncultured Sphingobacterium sp.
TCAGTGTATTTTCATTTGCAGCACCCAATAGCGGAGAGTTTTGAGCAAAAATTGAGCGGCTGTATCCAAATGCGGCGTTAAAATTCTTTGAGATATCCGCCTCAAATCCGGCTGAAAGATCAAGCTCAGATATTGCCGGACCACCTGCATTGATTAGCTTATAAGAACCTGCAGAAAAATAAAATCCGCTCTTTAAGCGTAAAGATGCATTTGTGAGTACATAGGGTAATTTTTGCTCTGCCGTTTGACCGTAGTAGTTGGCATTATTACCATAAATTCCGGCAAGGGTAAGTGTAGTTCGCTTCGCGTCTTCTTGCGTAGAATCACGCTGTGCAAATGTATTTCCTGCAAAAAGCAATGCAAATACCAATAGAATGACCCTTCTCTTCATATAAAATCAATAGAACCTTTAATAATGAATACCTCCAAATCCTTTCTTCGGTATCCTCATCGGTGGTCTTCTTATTGGTATACGGTCGGTAACTGCCTTGGGCTTAAGTTTTGGGATTGAACGTGGAACCTGCTTAATCCCTGATTTCTGACGAACCCGTTGATTTTCGGCCTTTATTTCCTCAATTCGCCTGATATCATCCGGCCGGTTTTCTCCGGGTCTGTTTTCACCAGGTCTGTTTTCACCAGGTCTGTTTCCCCCTTGCCTTGTATCTGCTGCCGGACGATCCTGTTCATTTTTTTCTCCTGTCCTCTTTGGAAGAATAGTATCTGAAACTATAAGAGGAAGATCATCTATATATCTCAACCGGATTGGTTTACCATCAATTTCCTTCTCCCCGGCATATAGCTTATGCGGTAGAGTGCCACAAATGGCAAACAGGATAATTGTAAGATAAACGGCTATTAATTTCATCTGGTGTAAAAATAACGAAAGTTTGCCTCAAAAAGAGGCAAACAATCACTCAAATTAAAGGTAAAATATATGATAGAAGCCTTAAAAGCTCCGAACGCCGGTATTCACACGGACATTTGTTCGGATATTTGGCTGGCTGATTTTCGTTCCTGCACCAGTTCTTGTTCCAATACCAGTTCTCGTTCTAACCCCGGTTGTACCACCGGCTTCAATTCCGGTGCCCCTGCCTCCTGTATTACAATCACCTCCCTGCCTGCGCTCTTTACCCTTTGATCCCTCTGCAGGCCTTTGACCGGTTCTTTGACCCTCACCCATTGTTTGAGTTCCGGTTCCCCTTCCACCCCCTCTTCGCATACCACCACCTGTTTGTGAATACACAGAAAAGGATAATAGAAATACGATAAAAAATAAAATATAGGTTTTCATGTCTTCCAATTTTAAGCTTATTGTTAATAATACTTAAAGATTGGAAGACAAGATGAAGACAAGATGAATTTTCCGAATTATTTTAAATTCTATCTCAGTGAGTTGATATAGGCTGCAATTTTCAAACCATCCTCCTTTTTAACCTGTGGCATAGGAGGCATCGGAGTCGGGTACTCGGGCCAGTTCTCTGGCTGAGGATTATGAATAAGCTGGAGAATCTTTTCAGCGCTGTATTTGCGCTTAGCAATATCTCTAAATGATGGTCCAACCAGTTTTCTATCCGGATTATGACATGATAAACAGGTATAGGATGCCATCATTGCTTTAACATCATTAAACACAGGCACTTTTTCTGCCTGTGCAGATTTTACAGCTGAAATTTGAGCTGAAGCTGTCGATTTTTGAGGTGCACTGGCGTTTTGCTGAGTCTTTCCGGGGATTAATGCCGAATTTTTTGTGCTCAACTCAGAAATTGACAATTTCGGTCCTTCAGGTATGTTATTCAGAGTATAATATGCTGTAGGATGTACCAATGAATAATAATTATCCTTTTCACGAATTCCATCCAGTTTGATTGTATGGATATAATATTTGCGCAGATTATCAACCACAATTCTTGCTTTCAATCCGTCGGCAGAAAGCTTCACCCCTTTAATATTCAGGGTTTGAGTATTTACCGGCGGACTACCATAAACGGGTTGATATTTATAGATATAACTCTCCACCGAGTAGGATGCAATGTCTTTTGCTGAAACAGGGTCAACCGGCTGGGTAAATTCAATTTCAAATCCATCTGGCATAGCCCTTACAGCTTTCATTTCAAAAGGCATTTTATTGTTCCATACCAGTCTTTCCAGGCCCTCATTCGCTTCACCGGCAGAGCCCCAGCCCCGGTTTGTTTCTCCAATAAATAAAGAACCATCCCTTGCCCATGACATCCGCATTACACCGGATCTGAAGCCGGTTTTAAACACAAATGATGCGCCCTGATACTCGCCGTTCACCTTTTCCATAAACACTCTCGACAACATGCTCATACCCTGATCACCAACCAGAATCTGACCTTCAAAAGGTCCGAAATACCCCTTAGGAATAGTTATTGGCTCGGAATTTGAAATTCCCAGAATCCCGTAAGGCAGCCAGACAGCAGGTAAGCGGAGTTCAGGAAACTCCTTTTTCATATCAAAAAGAGTCTTAAAATTCTCGTTGACAATATTTTCAGGCTTAATGTAGCGGCCCTTGTCATTCTTCGTTTTACGGGGATCAATTTTCGAATTGAAGTATGCTTCTGTTAATTTAACAGGAGATTCCGGTCTGCCTGTCCAGGCCAAACCTGCAGGATGTCCCATAAAATCACCTTTCTCCATTTTCCATAATGCTCCTGATCCCATCCAGTCGCCCTGATTATCAGTATAGAATAGCTCATTATTCAAAAATCCGAGTCCGGCAGGAGAGCGCATTCCAGTAGCCCATGGCTGCATTTTACCATCTTCAGTGATACGCATTGCCCAGCCTCTCCATGGCACCCGGCTTTCGCCCCTCCACCATTCCTCACTACCAAATGCTACGTTGCCGGTGACAAAAAATGAACCATCGGGAGCGATCTTCGGACCAAAACTATATTCATGATAATGACCGGATAGCGGCCAGGAATACACGGTTTCATACACATCCGCCTTACCATCCAGATTGGTATCGAGGAGTTTAGTTAGTTCACCCCTTTGGGCACAATACAATGCACCATCTTTATAAGCCAGGCCCAAAACTTCATGCATACCGGAAGCAAATTTTCTGAAATAAGGTCTGCTGCTGGTAGGATTTTCAACAATGAAAATATCTCCTCGCCGGGTTGAAATCCCCAGATCACCGTTTGGCAGACTAACGAGTCCGCCAACCTCCAGGATTATCCCTTCGGGGGTGGCAACCTTCATAATTTTAAAGAAATCTTCTTCTTTAGGAGTTTCCTGTGCATGAGCTGAAATACTGCAGCCAAGCATAGAAATGAAGAGCATTGAATGATATATATATTTTAGATGTCTCATTTTGGGATCAGAATAAAATTGAATAGCTTAAACTCTTAACTGCAGGAAAAATTAATTCCTTACGGCCATTTTGATCGCGGATCAGGGCTTTTGACCCGCCGGTTTCATCCAGACGCAGAAAATAGGACTGATCGTCCACCAGATACAGGCCTTCTGATACTTCGGTAATATTTGCAGCCTCGACAAGGCGGAAATAAAGACCTGAAGGACTGTCTGAAAGAGTAATCTGCCTGGTGATTCCTTGTCCCTTTTCGATCAATTTAACTGCATCATTAACCGCAATACCATAACTAATGTACTTGAACGTTGGCCTGCCTTCTGCATCAAGAACATAGCCTTTAGGGCGATATCCTGTACCGGAGGTATCACTTTTCCATGCCGACTGCCCGTTTTCAAGCTTTGAAAGTAATAGTGCTGGTTTACCGAAGCGCTGCACCATTCCCAGTGGTCTTGAAGATCCGTCGCCACGATCATGCCACATCGGTGTAGCATTCAGAAATCCGCCTCTCCAGACCTGAATTATTGCCGCATTATCCATATCGTAGGTATAATGAACTTTCTCCGGGCTACCTACAGATACCGCATGAACCACTCTGGGAGATCCCGGCAGGTCCATAAAACTTCTTAAAATATAATTCTCTGAAGGCTCAATATGAATCGGGTTTACAGAATTTCCATTTGCCTGGACTGCCTCTGCAGGCCTTCCATTATCAAATTTGCTAACCTTAATATTGCGAAATGCTACTGCACCATGATCACCCTGAATACGCAAAGGACCTGCTGCAACCTCGCCATCACCGATTGCTCCGCGTGTTGGTCCGGATAATTCCACCTGATCATGAATGAGCACTCCATTCAGCTCAACCTTCAGCATCACTGCATTGGCTGTCTTTTTTCCATTGCTGTCAAAGCGTGGTGCCTGAAAAGAAATCTTCAGTTTCTGCCAAAGTCCGGGCGCGCGACTGGCATTTTGCCTTGGGGCATAACCCATATAACCTTTCTGTCCGTTGGGTTTTGATTCATCCCAGCGCTCATAGATCCCTCCATTACTGCCTGATCTGATTGCGGTTGCACCCCAGGTATCAATCAATTGGATCTCATACCGCCCCTGAAGGTAAATGCCTGAATTCGATTCAGAAGCCATCAGGTACTCCAGCTCCAGATCAATATCTCCATAATCAGCAAGGCTATACAAATCTTCTCCTTTTTGCTGATGATCTGGCAGATTAAGCAGAACCCCTGTTCCATTTGTAAAATAAAGAGTATTTACTTTATTCAGATCTGCCTGAACACTACCTACAATCTGCCAGGTTTTGGAAGATTTTTTAAAGAATGTCAGATCATTCAGACCCGGCTGAATAACCGACTGTCCGTAAAGCGTTTTTGAAAAACCAATACAGAGTACTATTGCGAGAGTTTTATACAATGTGTTTGAATATTTGAATGTGAAAATCATTTTCTAATTCTATTTAACCGCGAAAGATAATAATGAAATATTAAATTGGGATTATAGCGCTTAATTTTTTTCATAGAGGATGCTATAAGATAAAAGCAAAATCAATAAAAATAGCTGCAAACTAAAAGCCTAAATACGGTATTTAGCCATTGAAACGATTAAATTCAGGGTTTGAAAGATAAGTTTACGGCCAACAGCGCGTCTCTTAATTTGGGTAGGGAAGACGGACCGATTCCGTGAAATTTTAAAATTTCTGCTTCGCGATATTCTGAAAGCTGTTTCAGAGTTTTTATTCCTTTATTCTCCAGGGCTCTTTTGGCGGGTGCTGCCAGGGAATCATGAAATCCATCAATGATTGCGGATTTTTTTTTTTTTAGACTTTGATTTTACTTTCTCCAGATTCTCCCGGACCCTGAATTGTACAATCCTGCCGATCAGATCAAAGGGGATTTCTTTATCCATTGGAAACTGAATTGAGCCCTTTCCGCCTTCATAAACAGAGAGTTCCTGTTTAAAGACTGATATTCCGGATGGTGCCGGATAAAATCCGATATGATTTTTAAATGCCCCGAAATGAACAAGATTACCATTCAAAACAAAAGTAGGGAGCTGATACTTTATCGCCTCAATCGCCTCAGGTGCTGCCTTCTTTATTACCATTCTGACCTTTTGCAAAAGCTCCTGAACCTCTAACGGATATAGTGAAATATATTCATCTATAGTTTCGGGTTTATTGGTAGAAGTTATCATAAGAATTGGTAATTCGTAATTCGTAATTACTTATCTTTTATTTCGAGTACTTCAATAGTGAAGGCTTCCTTAACCGTGCGGATGGGTTTTCCCTGAGCATCACTCAATATCTTGACAAAACATGCTCCGTAATACAAGATAATAGAGGAGTAAAATACAAAGAGCAGGATAAGAACCATTGAACCAGAGGCACCATAGATAATGCCTATATTACTTTGGATCAATAGATAACCCAATATCCATTTTCCCAGATTGAAAAGGATTGCTGTAAAAAGTGCTCCGCCAAAAGCAATTTTCCAACTTGGTCTACCGATGGTAAGAAACCTGAATAATACTGTAAACCAAATACTTACAACTACCACAAAAATCAGGTCATTGATCAGAAAGTAAAAAAACCGTTTGCCGACGCCAAGAATTCCTCCAAGATAATTTCCCAAAAACACCTGTGATCCTTCCATAAATAATGCAGCCAAAAACAAAAACCCGGCAAGAAAAATCATAATCAGTGAACGCATACGATACCGGATACTAAAAAGAATGCCAGACTTAGGCCGTTTACGAATATCCCAGATCTGTTCCAGGGAATTCTTAATCACATCAAAAAGTGTAGTAGCCACAAACATCAAAAACAGGAAGCCAAACACGGTGACATACCAGCTTTGATTCAAACCGCTCACTGCCTCCAAAACTCCTTCAACCTGGCGTGCGCTGCCTCTGCCCAGAATATGGCCTAGTCTGCTGATCAGTTCTGAACTCAGTACACCCGGATCAACCCAGAACCTGAAAAATTGTGTAAAAATGATAAGTATGGGTGGTAGAGCAAAAGTGGTAAAGAAGGCTGTTGCCGCAGCCATGCGAAGCGGATCGTTTAGTCTGAAAAGACTTATGGAGCTTTTCATCTGTGAAAATAGTGCCCCTGTCTTTTCAGCGAAACTCTGGTCTTTTTGAATTTTCTTTGCCAAGCCGTAAAGGTAGGAAAAAGGAGTTATAGGTTACACGTTATTGGGTTGTACGTTTTGAAAATTTAAATTGGAATATGAGTAATCATAAGATCATTTTATTTCAAATGAATAAGGATCTAATCTCAATACTCTATACTCAATACTCTATACTATTTCCCAACCATTTTCAAAAGCAATTCAGGCTCATTGGTCGTGATAAAATCAATTTTCTGGTCCAGGAACCATTGCAACAGTTTGGGATCATTTACGGTCCAGGCATTAATCGTTAGTCCTTTCGCCTTAGCCTGTTCAATCCATCCCGGATTTTTTTGAAAAACACTTTGGTTATAATCCAGTCCCCATAATTTATCCGCAGCCAATTGCTCAGGGGATTTATCGCCGTTCAAATAAGCCACTCTGGCATGCGGATCCAGACGCATCAGTTCCAGGCAAATATTATAATCAAAACTGATGTAATCGATCCATGCCTGAGCCTTCATTGATCTGACCATCTCATATACTTTACCTGCACTTTGAATGGCACGTTCCTTATTAATTGTAGGCTTTAATTCGAGTATGAGTTTGGTTGAATTTTGTTTCATACCTTCTGTAAGGTATTCTTCCAAACCGGGCATATTTTCTCCATTTGAAAGCTTGAGTTGCTTTAATTCAGCAAAACTTGTACTATGAATAACTTTACCCTTAAATGAGGGATCATGGTTAACGATCAGGCCCGAATCTGATGTCATATGCACATCAAACTCTGATCCCTGACAAGCCAAACGAACTGCATGCTGCAATGCAGAGATTGAATTTTCAGATGCACCTGTATTTTTCCAGGCTCCGCGATGTGCAATGACCCTGTTTTTATTAAAATCGTCCTTCACTAGTCTAAAGCTTCCCTCAACCACACCGGATCCTGTTTGCCCTTCAATACTCAGATCATACCATTTTATGTCCGATTCAATGTATTTTTTACGGATAGAAAGCTGATTTCCCTTTAGCGTAAATCGTTTCGCATTCTCGCCCTTAAG